>NZ_JAUBOQ010000023.1:0-115050 GCF_036700325.1 Microcoleus sp. Z1_B2 | reverse complement strand
TAATAGACCGAGGGCTTGACCTCTCTTTCTACATGGTGATGATGATGACTTAATTCTCTGCAGTCTTCAGGGTTTTTTACCCTTATTTTTTTTCCGTCTCTACAAAGACGCAGTGGGATCACTGGGATACTATTCCTTTTTCCGTTGTTAAAACTCCGGGTTGCTAATCTGAGGGAATAGGAGCTGATTGCGTCTAATTTTCATCAATTCCGCAATAGGTGCATGGCAAAGCTCCCTCCCTACTCCCTCCGCTTCGCTGCGCCCACGATTTACCGTATAATCATTCAAAAGCTACTATGACGGCGTTGCGATCGCCTCGACGACCGTAAGGCTACCGATCTATTTCGGAATTCCCATAAGCTTGAGCTTGTGTCCTTGTAAAATCGCACAACTATCAGCAACTCTAAGCTAAAGCTATTAAAAATATTAAAGTTTTATAATATTAAAGTTTTGAGAAAGTTTTGAGGCGGTCGTCACAAGGGTAACTTTTTTCAAGATTATAGCCTCCTGTTTTACAGTCCTTAAACATTGCTTCGATACCACTGCGACATTTAAACGCTGTTACAGCTTGTTTCAATTTGGCGATATTGGTGAGTCAATACCAGTCTTCATCTTCGCCACTATTTCGATATTTTCGTTGCCCATAACCAGCGACATCAAAACAGCCCAATCCTTGCTGCTGATTTTAACTCCTGTCACATAAAAGCTCGTACCTGCGACTAAACCACCCTCACTCAACCGCTTAAATTCTTCTCCTTCTTCTTGAATATAGCGTCCCTGTTTTACTCTCAAAACACACCTTATGTTCTTTTCACACAGCCCACTTGCCAGCTTAACGATCGCAAATTCAGGCGTTTCCTAAAAGGACCATTTTATATTTTTTTAGCAGACCAAGAATGCTGCAGATTAAGCTTTGTTGTTCTCGGATGTTGCTACAGCCACAGCGAAGGCAATATCTGCTAGTACAACGGTCAAGCTCTCTTGTTCCCAATCAGGCTAATCATCAACAGATTTTTATCTCGCCACGGCGTTCTATCAATGGCGACCTTCAACTCTTGTTTCTTTTTAAATTGACTTCTCCAGATATATTTAAGCACAGGAAACCAAAGCTTTTCAATCTTGAGCAGAGGTAGCTTGAGAAATCGTTGAATAGAACGTCGTCCGCTCTCAAACATGATTGGGTATCGCATCAATTTCGCCAATAACTCAATACTCACTTGTTTATGGGTTGGGAGCAGAAAAACTAAAATAGTCACAGTCAAGTATTCGGTGTTTTTGAGCTGCTGTTGGAAACAAATTTGGTATGATTGAGGTAACATTTTTAACTGATGGGGCTTCTTAACAAGACTGACCCCATATTTTTTTACCAAAAATCGGTTCTAGCCCCGTCATCTGTATTGGTTGATATATTTTACCATAAGCTCAGGAGAGCTAGAAACGTTATATATTCCTGCGTCTCGGATTGATATAAAAAAAGAAAATTAATAGTGTAGGTTTTGTTTCTCAACCTAACCTACACTATTAATAATTTGTGTAAGGGGAATGTTTATTCCTAACTCTCATTCTTCACGACACGGAAGTTACGGAAATACGGATAACTGTTGTTTTCCTGATTCCTTCTTCTTTTTTGCTTATTCCTTCTTCTTTCAACCTCCCAATTCCTCGTTACTAATTCCCAAATGACTCGCTTAGCCACAACAATAGAAGCCATACTTTACCTAAAAGGTCAGCCAGTGTCGATCGCAGAAATTGCCGAGATTGCCAAGTGCGATCGAGCCGAAGCCGAAGACGCCATCATCGAACTCATGTCTGACTCGTCCCACCGCGACAGTGCATTAGAAGTCGTCGAAACCCCCACAGGATACAGCCTGCAACTCAGAGAAGAGTTTGCCAGTTTAATGCAAACTTTAATACCTCCAGAATTAGGTGTGGGAGCTTTGCGAACGCTGGCTGCGATCGCCCTCAAAGGCGGCATCGCTCAGCCAGACTTAGTTAACTTGCGAGGTTCAGGCGCTTACCAACAAGTGCAGGAACTTGTAGAGATGGGTTTCGTCCGCAAACGGCGACCGAGTGAGGGGCGGTCATATTGGTTACAAGTTACCGAGAAATTTCATCGGTACTTTCAAGTAGACCAACTGCCAAAACAATTGCAACTTGACTTTCAGGCAAATTTGTACCCAAGCAATGACGAGTAGTTTGAAGTAGAATGTAACCAGCCAGAAATTAAGAATCGCCAAATGGTTTTTCACCCTGACTTTGACACATCCAATGCCCAACAAACCGCAGTCAATCCACTGCTGAAGTACCTCCAACACCAATCCCCGGAGGTTCTAGCCCGCGTCGCCAAGTCTGTGAGCCCCGACATCAGAGAAATAATCTCTCATAACGTTCAAGGACTTGTCGGCGTTTTGCCTTCAGAAAATTTTAACGTCGAAATTACCACCGATCGCGAAAACTTAGCAGGTTTGCTAGCTTCAGCGATGATGACAGGCTATTTTTTGAGGCAAATGGAGCAAAGGATGCACCTAGAAGAAAATTTAGCAAGCACCAGCTCGATTCAACCAAACTCACCCAAAGACAAGTAAAAAGATCAACGGGTTGGGGAAGCCAGAAAGATGAAAGTTGTTCAGAAAAATCCATAATCCTGAATCATGGAGGCACAGGGAATTAAGAAACCGGGCTGTTAACCGGATATCCCTAGCGCTACACCGAGGCTTTTGGTAAAAAAACCCGGTTACTGCTTCCAGGACTATAAAGCATCAGATTCATCTTCCATCCTCCACCCTTGCAACTAATACCAATTTCAAAAAAGAATGCAACTGTAAATAAGCTCCAAATCCTTATGCAGTAAATCATTCTTAATTCTTTAATCGAAAATCGAAAATCGAAAATCGAAAATGGTATTACCCACTGGTCGAGCTACCCGATAGGGGAAAAGCACCCGGACGTACTTTAATGTTCTGAACTTGACCCAAACGGTTAATTTCCACTTCGAGTTCTTTGCCCACAGCAGTGTTTTCCACCCGTTCTTGCACGTCCCCAGGAGTGTTAACCGCAATTCCGTCAACTTTTTGAATGACATCTCCGGCGCGCAAGTCGGCTTTTTGAGCGGGGGAATTTTCCACGACTCGCGTCACGGCTACGCCTCGATCGAGGGTAATTTTATTATTATCGAGCTGTTTGTTGAGTTCTGCCTTGGTGGCGGCAGTCAAGCTGACCATTTGAATGCCGAGATAGGGATGTTCGGCTTTACCTTTGGCGAATAGCTGATCGGAAACTCGTTTGGCGGTTTCGATCGGAATTGCAAATCCCAAGCCCTGAGCGTCCGCGCGAATGGCGGTATTGATGCCAATTACTTCGCCTTGGTCATTGAGCAGGGGGCCACCAGAATTGCCGGGGTTGATGGCTGCGTCGGTTTGGATGAAGCGGACTCGCTTGTCGGGGATGCCGACTTGAGAACTCGATCGACCCGTAGCGCTGATAATGCCCACAGTCACGGTATTGTCGAGACCTAAAGGATTGCCGATCGCGATCGCCCACTGTCCCGGTACAATATTGTCCGATCGACCCAAAGCCACCTGCGGCAGTTCCTTAGCATTAATCTTAACCACAGCCACATCCGTCAGCGGATCGACTCCCTGCACCTTACCCTCAAACTCCCGGCCGTCTTTGAGCGTCACCTTGACAGTATCCGTCCCGGAGACAACGTGAGCATTAGTAACGATGCGGCCGTCAGAAGTGAGAATAAACCCGGAGCCCGTACCTCTCTTGACTCGTTCTTCCGGCTGCGGCAAATTCTCCCCAAAAAACCGACGAAACAAAGGATTTTTGAATGCTTCGGGCACTTGATTCGCCACCTTGCTTGATGCGTCAATCCGCACTACAGCCGGACCGACTTTTTCGGCTGCTTCAGCAATAAAATTGGGATTGCTGCGATCAACCGCCCGATTTTCCTGAAGTGGAGGAGACGCATAGGGGGGGATTTGCTGGCGTACTACTGGCAAAACCAATCCGGTTTCCAGATTGTTTGAGCCTTGCAGATAGCGATTTCCCAACCATCCCATACCTCCGCCGATTGACAGCAGAGTCACATAAAGGGTCGCTTGCTTAAAAGATAAACTCATTTAATAACTCCCGCTAAATACCTCATCCCCGCAGACAGGTTCCGAATCAAGCATTTTTGTCTTGGCGACGGGAAGGAAGCGGGGCGGGGCGTACCGCTTCCTCAAGAACATAGCTGCTGTTAACAGGCAGGCGCTCATAGGCATCACAGGCAATTTTTGCCGGATTTGCCAAGAGCGACTCAAACTAATAATTCTCATCCTAACTTGGCTTAGCCTGGGATTTACAGTCTGGGGGTGGCTAGAGCTTTCAAATATGCAATTTTACAGGATTTTAAAATTGTCAACTGTCCGAAAGGAATACTTTTTTATGTACATAATGACTTTTAAACGCTTATTTCCGCTGATTTTTGCACTAATTTGGTCGATCGCACCCGTTGGGAAAACGGCGGCAAATACCGAAATCCCACCTGCAAATCTTCCTTTAGGTACACCTGTGGAAAACCCCGACCCAGCCCGCGATTGCCCGAGTCCGGCTATGTCTCGGTTGCGCCGCCACACTGTGGCCCAGGGCGAAACAATAGAAAGCATCGCGCGGCAGTACAGTGTGATTCCTGGGGCGCTGATCGGGATAAATCCGATGTTGCGGGGCGGTGGAGTATCTGCTGGAAGTGCGATCGTCATTCCTCCGTACAGTGGCATCGAGGTAGAAGTGCCTGCGGGATCGAATTGGCAAAAACTGGCAGAAGCTTACAAAGTGCCTGCAGATTTGCTATTTGAGGCGAATGGGTGCAGGCCTTTGGGGAAAACGGTGTTTGTGCCAGCGGTGAATAGGTCGATCGGGCCTTCTATCAATCCCGATGCAACGCCATCGGTGGAAGGATTTCCGCTGCCCGCCCCTGCAGTGGAAGCTTTGCGTTACGGGCGGCAATTGCATCCGGCGCGGCGCGAATTTTTTTTCCACAGTGGGGTAGATTTTTTGGCGTCGGAGGGTACGCAGGTTTTGGCGGCGGGCGAAGGGACTGTCGCCTTTGCCGGGCCACAGGGGGATTACGGGAATTTAGTGGTGGTGAACCATCAAGCGGGGAAGCAAACGCGCTACGCTCATTTGAAAGATATTGCGGTAAAAGTCGGTCAAAAAGTGCAGTCGGGAGAAGTTTTGGGAACTGTGGGGACGACGGGAAAACGGGACATTCCGCCATCTCATTTGCATTTTGAAGTTCGGTACAATTCGGGTTTGGGTTGGGTTGCTGAAGACCCGCTGCTTTATTTGCAAGCGACTATTAAAAAATAGGATTGTTAGTGTGCTGGGGGTGTGACAACCCGCCCCAAATCCAGACGGGGCAAGGATTAATCTGTGTTGTGGTAAAAAAAGATAGGCAGCAGAATTATTACACGATTGCCTATCCCAAAAAATATGTTACCAACATTTTACGAGACTCACTGACAGAAACAACTGACGCAAACCCCGTTTATTTTACTCACAATCTTTTTGAACCTGATAGAATCCGAGAAACAAGTAACGATCGCACTAATCGGGTTCCCATTAATCACTTATTGGTGAACAACTTATTGCCCGGTCGCACATTTCTCTCAAATTCGATCGCCCATCCACCAAAAACTCGATCGCACATTTCTCTCAAATTCGATCGCCCATAAACCAAAAATCCGATCGCACATTTCTCTCAAATTCGATCGCCCTGAAACCGAGTGAAAATTTGTCTGCTTTGTGACACAGCCCGCCGGGGGTTGAAACCCCCGTCTCATAGCTAAAGTCGGTTGAAACCGACTGAAAATTCGCATGAAACCGATACACATCAACTAACTCTTCAGTCCTCTTTCAGAGGACTTTCGCTATGAGACAGGGGTTTCAACCCCTGGCGGACTCGGCAACGAACCAACTAGCCCCAGGCGCGGAAAAACTAAGGGACTAACAAATCAAATTCGATCGCCCATCCACAAAAAACCCGATCGCCCATCAACCAAAAATCTGATCGCCCATCAACCAAAAATCCGATCGCCCTTAAACCAACTCCACATCACACTGAAATTCCAAATGATGACTGTAGGGGCGGTGCCCCCGTGCCCGCCCGACTATATCCATTATCGCCGCCGTGTCAAACCCTCTACAGAACTAACCGTATAGACATTAGGTAAAAAGTCAACATTTGGACCTGAAGCTCCTAGAAGATCGAATGATTGTGGACGATAATTAACAGTATCAAATAGTTCTCCTCCCGCTCCATTCCCAATCGAAACTTCTAATAAATCCTCCCGGCTTGCACTACCCGGCCCTCCTAGCTCTGTGCCGATATTGGTTAAAATGAAATTAAACTCGCCTTGACCTTTTTTATCTTCTGGAATTAGAAAACTGTTAAGTCCAAGACCTTTTTGAGCAGCACCCGTGATATCTATATTTCTGCTATTGTTGTCTGGATTCGAGTATTTGACATTCAGGTTAGCAGTCCCCTGATAAGGGATAGCAGAAGGTTTTACCTCTATTTTTAAGAAGGGAGTGGATGGTGTTGGTGGAGGCGTTACAGGAGTAGTCGAAGGTTCATCGCAGAAGTCTAGCCCCAGATTCTTTCTGAACGTCTTCATTATTTCGCCACTCTTAGCTCCAGTTATATTAGCAACATTGTTGTAAAGCCCAGAGGTAAAGTTATAAGCAGTATCTTTTGCGAAATCCTCTACTTTGCCGAATAGCTCGTTGACATATCCTTCTCCTATTTTTTGGGTTATCCGACGACCCACCGTGCTATTGATTGCAGACCGAACTGCTTGTCGTGTTACCTTTAATGCACCTGCTTGCAGAGGACGAAGAGCGTTAAGTGGTTTAAGTAGTTTGTTGAAAGGAATCTGACCATAGACTGCTTCTGCTAGATCTTTGTCTTCACCATACAGGGCGACGCAAGCAAGGTCTAACACTTTCACACCAAGGGCAAGCGCTCCTAAAACACCACCTACCGATCCTCCTATTAGTGCACTAGCACCTAATGACACTGGAGCTATTGCGAAACCAACTCCTGTAGAGATCGTAGCTGCTAGAGCAAGTCTGTCAGAGACATCATTTTTTTCCAGAATGTTACAGAATTCCTCACCACGTTCACAGGGTGTTTTTTGATTTGATGTGGTTGTCGGCGTGGTTGGTATTTGATTGGGCGTGCCACTTGGGTTGACTACGGTATCGATTGTTTCCTCACGACCGCTGGCATCTTGCTGCTTGAGAATAATCGAGCCGTCATCTTGCCGATCGAAAATTGATTTGCTGGTCGATCCTTGAATTTGACTCTCAATGCGCTTACCGTCAGCACTCATGGTAAGGGTGTGAGCGGGCATACTGCTTTGAGGACCTGGTTGGTAGCGCAACTCACGAGCGCTGATTTCATCACTTGATCGCTTAATATTGACAACATATTGACTGCCATCGCTGCCGTTCAAAATGAAATCATAGGTATTCGGCCCGGTACTGCGGACAACTGGTGCTTCATAGGTAACAGTCTCTCCTGGGAGGGCGGGATTAGCATCCAGATTAACGAAGCGACCGCGTAAATCGTCAGGTGCCGCTCCCTGAACAACTCCCAATACTGAATTGGTGGCAGCAACACGAATAATCGTACTCGATCGATTGTTGGCGACCGTTGGTTGGAGAACTAAATCTGCCTCGGTGAGATCGAGATCGATACCAATGAAATCTTCGCTTTTATTAAAGTCTGTCAGAATGTCTGCCTCGCTCACGACAGACGTAGCCGTATTAGAGCGCAGCACGAAGGCATCGTTTCCAGAGCCACCCGTTAGTGTATCAATGCCAAAATCGCCTATGAGCAGATCGTTACCAGTTTCACCGTTGAGAAGGTCATTCCCAAGACCGCCCCGCAAAACATCGTTACCTTCGTCGCCAAATAGCGTGTCGTCTCCCTGATTGCCATTTAGAGCGTCTACGCCCGTTCCACCGCGCAATATGTCGTTGCCCTCGCTACCGCTAATAGCGTCATCGCCTTCGTCGCCCGCGATCGTATCCGCACCGACACCGCCGGAGAGCAAATCGTCACCAGCACGACCGGAGATGAAGTCGTTTCCTGCGTTACCATTCAAAAAGTCTTGTGCGGCAGAGCCTTCTAGGGTATCGTTACCCCCCAGGCCGAGGATACCTTGGATATACTGACCTGACAGATCGGGTGTCGCCGTAAACAGGTCGCCACTCTCAGATAAGCGAAAAGCCCGACCATCGCTGACTTGAGAAGCCGATCGCCCGATATCCCCATCAACACTACCGGAGATAAAGTCCTTTCCCGTGTTACCATTCAAAAAGTCTGGCGCGATCGAACTTTCTAGCGTATCGTTGCTTCCCAAGCTAAAGATATTCTGGATATTCTGAGCATTCGATACCGTCTCTTGAGTGGTGGCTTTTTTCGAGCCACAGCCGCAATCCGCTTGATTCTTGGCGCTGCTACCGTTCAATATGTCATCGTTCTTGTCCAGCAAAGCTAAATTGTCAGGCATATACTGTTGCTTTGTGTTGGTGATTTAAGAAATCTACCTCACCTGTCTCATCTATGTCATGGCTGAAAAAGCCCGAAAAAGACTGAAAAAGCCCGAAGTTTCCTTAACTTTATATTTCTTCACTTAACCCATGCAGCCCAACGACGATCGCCCGTTGCAAGCCGTCCCTGACGATAACGAATTGCTGAAATTGGTCGATGGTCTAATATTTGAAAAAACAGGTAAACATCTCAACACGCTACAGCAGTTAGTGTTGCAGGGAATGTATGATGGCAAAACCTACGAAGCGATCGCCCGCGACACCCGCTACACTACAAAATATGTCCGAGAAGTCGGCTACAAGCTACTCAAAAGTCTCTCCGCAGTGATGAATGAAGAGATGCAAAAAGGCAATCTCAAAGCTGCGATCGATCGCAGAAATATTAGCAATACCTCAAACTTCGGCAGAGATTATATTCAATACGTCGAATACGTCCACACCCTCAATCTCAACCCCTGTCCTTCTTTGCCTAGCAAATCTAACAACGAATACGCCACTGAATCCAGCAGATTCACAACTCAGATCGAACGGCTCGAAATTGATGTAGCTGATGTCGTTTGTAAGTTGCACAGTCAAGGTATCGAACCCTGCAAAATCGCTCAGTTGCTTGGTCTGCCAGATGTGACGATAGAAACAATATTGCGTGAATTATCATAGCTAAGATGCGAGATATTTGTAGGGTGCGTCGCTGGGAGATTTTCTAGTTGATTTAGAGATTGTCGATCGCGACTAACCCTAGGATATAAAGTAAAATATAATTAATTATCTCGAAGTTCTTTTTCTTGCAAAAGTTGGGTAGCCCAAACCCGATCTTCTTCCGATAGAGACGGTACGGGTTCTCGCTCGTAATCGATCCGATAATCATAGCCAGCGCGATCGTAAACACCTGCAAATAATTCTGGTAAGTTAACAATAGGTTCTACATCTTCCTCGCGCAAGGGAAGCGGAAATATAGGTAGAGAATCGCGAAGATTAAAAGCATAAAGTTCGGCAAACGGACGGCGATTACTGGGACTGACCAAAACCCGATAATCGCTTTGAATAGAATTATTAAGAATGGGCATAGATTCCCATTTTCGTAGTAAATCGATTTCGACTAAATTGGTTAAACTACCTAAAATACTCTGGCGTTTTTTCAGATAAGTAATTCTTCCTTCTCCACTACGTTTGTTGACAGGAGAAAGAATCTCAATTGCAGTGACAACTTGTTTCGTTGCCATTTCTCGCACTTCCAAGTAAGTCTGTTTAATTTTTTCAGGAGCAGGCACTTTAACAGTAGTCGGAAGTGTTATACTTACAGTGGCAACTGAACCTGTAGGAATATTCGGGTTATTAGATTGACGCTTAATCGCGACATCGGGGATACCTACTAAAAGGGAGTCGCTGTTACTGTCATTTGGATCGGTAATTTCATAGATTCGTTTGTCGATTGCAACCTCATATTTAGGCCGAATTTGAGGCATGATGGTATCAGCGATCGCGATAATCAATCGATTGTGAGTTTCCTGCCAGAAATCGGGGTGTTCTAAGTAGGGGTCCATTCCAGGAAAAGGTGAAGGCATAGGACTGTTCTCCGATGTATTGACTCTCAAATCATTTTAGCATTTTAAATTTTGTAGGGTGCGTCGCTGCGAGATTTTCGAGTGTCCCTCAAAAGTAGGGACACGGCAATGCCGTGTCCCTCCAAAAGCAATGCCGTGTCCCTACAAGAGCGACGCACCCTACGGTATCTACAACAATGTCGTAAATATCAACTACAAAACAGCCGCCACAGTAGCCATCAGCAACCCTTGAAACAATTTGACCCCATCAGTTTCGCCCAACATCGGATCGGAAGCCCTCTCAGGATGCGGCATCATTCCTAATACATTGCCTTGGCGATTGCAAATACCGGCAATATTATTTAACGAACCGTTGGGATTCCCAGCATCGCTAATTTTGCCCGCCTCTGTGCAGTAGCGAAACAGCACTTGCTCGTGCTCTTCTAGTTCTGCTAATGTATCCGCATCAGCATAATAATTGCCTTCACCGTGGGCGATCGGCAAATCGATGATTTCACCCGTAGTATAAGCCGCAGTCCAACGAGTATTACCGCGTTCGACTTTCAAAGAAGCGCGATCGCAAATAAAATTCAATCCCGCATTCCGCACCAGAGCACCGGGCAACAAACCAGCTTCAGTCAACACCTGAAAACCGTTGCAGATGCCTAATACAAGCTTTCCTTGTTTAGCGTGTTCCGCCGTAGCCCGCATCGCCGGAGAAAAACGGGCGATCGCGCCGCACCGCAAATAATCTCCGTAACTGAAACCACCGGGAATTACAATGATATCAATATCCGAAATATCGGTATCTTCGTGCCAAATCATGCGAGTTGGTTGGTGCAGTAACCCTTGAGTCACCCACACCACATCGCGATCGCAATTTGAACCCGGAAAAACAATAACTCCAAATTTCATAAGCTCAAGGAAGAAGGAAGAAGGAAGAAGGAAGAGGGAAGAAGGAAGAAGGAAGAAGGAAGAAGGAAGAGGGAAGAAGGAAGAGGGAAGAGGTGTAAACTTAAGACTGAAATCTTATGTTTCTCTCGCTTGTATCTAAGTCTCGATCCCCCTAAATCCCCCTTAAGAAGGGGGACTTTGAGTGTTCCGAATCCCCGCTTTTTAACGAAGACTGTGAATGCTCTTGTCCCCGCTTTTTAGCAAAGACTTTCAGAACCCTCTTGTCCCCCCCTTATTAAGGGGGGTTAGGGGGGATCGAAGAGCTACGGGCGATCGAATTTAGGCCGCCGCTGTCTCCACAGCAACAGGAATTTCAGTCAAATCAAAGCGATAATTTTCAATCACTGGATTGGCCAAAAGTTGGTCGCAAACGCGATCGAGTTGTTCGCGGGCCTGGGACTCACCAGCAGCAGTCAGCGTCAATTCAACGTATTTCCCGATTCGCACACGCTCAACATTGTCGTATCCCATGTGTTGCAAACCAGACTGTACGGCAGTGCCGGCGGGATCTAAAACAGAAGGGCGGAGGGTAACATAGATTTGGGCAAGATATTTCTGAGTCACGGGAATGTTGCGGTAGGTGATGTGAAAGTTAGCCCCATTGTATTCTACAACCGAGCTGCGCGCCGATCGCCATTTGGTTCGCCCAAGTAAGATAGCCTAGAAACAGGGACAGATGTGATTCCAGCAGATTACACAAAAAAATTATGAGAACCAACCGCACCCGCAGTCAGGAGCGTATTTTACACTTGCTCAAGCACTTGAATCGATCGCTCTCAGCGCAAGATATCTACTTAGAACTGCGTAACAGCGACCAAAGCATGGGCCTAGCAACCGTTTACCGTTCCCTCGACGGTTTAAAGCGAGAGGGGTTCGTTCACGTCAGAACTCTCGCTAGTGGCGAGTCTCTCTACGGTGCCGCCCACCAAGACCAACACCACCTAACTTGTCTGGAATGTGGCGCGTCCATTACGATCGACGAATGCCCCGTCCACCACTTAGAAAGCCAACTACAACAATCTCATTCTTTCAAGATTTATTATCACACTTTGGAGTTTTTTGGATTGTGCGATCGATGTACTTTGGCTCAAGAATCTTAGGATCGCGAATTAAATAACTTACAATTTTAATTGTTATTGTGGGATGGGCGTCCCGCCCGTCCAAAAAGAACGGGCGGGACGCCCATCCCACTTTCAAGAGTGGAAGTTATTTAATTCTCATTCCTTAGAGAAGTTATTAGTCATGAGTGATATCAATTCCGGTTGCACGAGCGAAATGATTGTTGACTGTTGATTGCTGAGTGTTGACCGAAAGCATCCAGGATACCCGCCACGTGATTCATTCCGAAAGCAGACTCAGGACCGGTGAAATAAAAAACCTGTATCCGATAAAGGAGCCCCCGAATTTATCGGTGGGGTCAATGCTTCAATTCTTTAATCTAAAATCTAAAATCTAAAATCGATTGACTGGGTGTTAAACCGCCGAGGCTGGTTTTGTTTGTGTAGGGACAGATTTCAACCTGTTGTTTTATTAACTAGCTCAAGGATGCAAAAACTCTAAATGGTCTCCTGGAATCGATCGCAATTTTGCAGCCGAGCCTTGCATTTTCAACCTACCCCGTTCTAACATGATAATCCAATCGGCGCGATCGATCACTCGCGGCCTGTGACTGATAAAAATCGTCGTTTTCCCGTGCCGATACATCAACAACTGTTCTAAAACTTCCGCTTCGCTTGCGGGGTCAAGCCCTGCGGTAGATTCGTCTAAAATCAATACGGGTGGGTTGTTGAGAATGGCGCGGGCGATCGCCAATCTCTGTCTTTGTCCGCCAGAAATATTCGCTCCAAACTCCCCTAAAACAGTTTGATATTTATCCGGCAATTGGCTAATAAATTCATCCGCGCCCGCAATTTTACACGCTTTCACAATCTGTTCAAAGCTGATATCTGGACTGCCCAATCGAAAATTTTCTAGAATCGAACGGCTCCAAAAATGCGCTTCTTGGGGAACCAATACTACCTGCTGTCTGAGACTGTCAAGAGACAAATCCTGCAAGTTGTAACCGCCTATTCTAATATTACCAGCTTGCAGCGGGTACAGACCAGCAATTACTTTGGCTAGCGTACTTTTTCCGCAGCCGGAATGGCCGATTAAAGCAATTGCTTGACCGCCGGGAAATGTGACAGAAAAATTTTCCAGCAAATCAAGTCTGCCGGGGTAGTGAAAATTAACACTCTTGCAAACAATACCGTCGCGGTCTTGAATAGTTACAAAAGGTTTATTCGTATTGTCTTTAGTTTCCGGTTCAGCATCGATCACTTCCGACAGCCTTTGAGTTGCTGTCTGCACGCGAGTCATTTCATCAGTAAATCCTACTAGCGAATTTACCCAATTAGTAACGTTTTGATTCATACTAATAAACGCTAGCAACTGACCGATACTCAATACCTTGTCAATCACTAAACCGCTACCAAGCCACAGCAGAGTAATGCTGCCAGCAGAGGCAACAAAACTCGAAAATATATTGTTGAGAATGCCAATTTGTGTAGTGCGGAAAGTCAGCTTTGCTAAGCGACCGAAGCGGGTTTGAAATTCTTCCCAAAGTTGCTGGCCGCTGCTAGTAGTTTTGACCGTCAGCGCGCCTTTAAAAGTTTCTACTAAAACGCCTTGAGTTTCGGCTTCCAACACCAATAAACTGCGCGTTTTTTGCTGCAATGCGGGCAGAAATACCACTGTAGAGGCAGTCATTAACAGAGCTATAGCTGTAGCGGCTAACGTCAGCTCCTTGCTGTAAAATAACATAAAAATAAAAGAAACTACAGCTATAAAAAATTGACTAGGCAAGCTGATAGCGACTTGAGAAACTAATTTATTGATTTCTTGGATATCTTGTAATCTACTGACAATTTCGCCACTGCGTCTAGTTTCGTAAAAACTCAAAGGCAATCGCAGGAATTTGCGCGCGAATTCCATCACCAATCCCAATTCTAAACGCTGGGAAAACTGAGCAATTAAGTTCGATTGTACCAATCCTAAACTGCTGCTAAAAAGGTTCATAACTATAACTGCGATCGCCACGCTTGCCAGGAGTTGTCTGTCTCCCCGCACCAGGATGTCGTCGGTGAGCATTTGAACTAGAAAAGGCGAAGAAATTGACAGCAAACCCAACACTGCATTTAGCAAAAATGCTTCCATTAAAAGCGGGCGATAAATCCCAATCCGGCGCATCCATTTTTCTAAAGAATTGGCGGGCGGTTGACCCTCTGCTGCTGCAAAAAACCGCTCAGCATCGGGTTCTACTAGCAAGCACAGCCAATCTGTCCAAGCTGCTGCTAATTCTGCTTTAGAAACATAGCGCATACCGACGGCTGGATCGCCGATCGCATATTGGTTGCCCTGTTTTCCGTACAAAACAACCCAGTGAGAGCCGCTCCAGTGAATAATCATCGGTAGAGGGGCATCATCGAGCTTGTCTAAAATTGCAGCGGCTGCTCGCACCGATCGAGCATTAAAGCCGATCGCCTCAGCACCTTGTTTCAAGCCAAGTAAACTCGTCCCTTTTTGGTCGGTGCCCGCACATTCTCGCAAGCGGCTAATAGTAAAATTTTGTCCGTAAAATTTCGCGATCGAAGCCAAACAAGCCGCCCCGCAATCTTCTTCGCTCTGCTGGAGAACAACCTGATATTTCTTAAACCTGTTAACTTGTCCGAATAATGGCACTTTGCCGATCAAAGGGATGTTCTTTAACATTTTGCAAAATGAATAATGGTAGAGCATAAAGAAGATTACTCATCACCAACTACCCAATCAGCAAAAAGCACCCATAAAGTTATGGGTGCTTTCTCGATTCCACAGTTATAAATCTGAATTGACTAGCACTAAACTTTAGTAGTAGGCGTAGCGGACTACTCTTCTGTATGAACCGTCGTAATTCCGGCGGTACACGACCCAACTGCGCCGCTGCCGGTGACAATTGTATCGATTGGCATAATAGTGACCGCCGTTGACGCTAGCTGATTCTTCAGATGTAAGTTCAGCAAACAGTGAATTGTCCTTTGTTTCTTTCATGATTGGACTCCGTTTAACTTAATAAAATTGAAGGAAAACTAGAAATATTATTTAATTTCTAGACCCTAGTGTAAATACTGAGTAATACTTCTTGTGGTTCTGTACGACCTCCGGAATACTACTGATAAAATTTCAAAATTTACTCGATCGCACAACTTGACTCAGCTATCTAAACCACTAGGGTTGGGTAAGGGCGATCGCGGCTCGGATCGTACAGATAAAACTGCCTAGGCGGTGGCAGGAAAAACAGCATATTCAGGCCATAGCTGCTGCTGTTATCCGTCTCGCTGTTGTTATTAGCGCTACTAACACCGCTGGTAATGCAGCCACCGTTGACAGTAGCAGATTCTCCATCGGTTAGTTCGATGAAGAGTGAACCTTGTTGGTTTTCTGGCATAAATAACTCCTATTGATACCTATGTACTTACTTACTACCTACGCATACAGTAAAAACCCGGTAACAGCGCCAAAAGTTATGGCGGAAACGCCGTATTTTCATGACCGCGAATTTCTTCATGTGATACCCGCCACGTGATTTATCCGTGCAATCAATCCCAAATCGAAAATCCTCAAGAAAGAGCATTTATCTCGCGCAAGTCAATCCAAAATCTAAAATCTAAAATCTAAAATCGAATGACAGTAGCCCGCTGGCTTCACTCCTCTTGATATTTGGCGAACTTTGTGGGTGGGAACGGCAAAGCTGTGCGGATTTTTACCTTTACCCTGTGAATTTTGATTTAGACTTCTAAACCTATTCTTGGTTTCCGGAAAGGTGAGAGTAAAAGTGACAAAAGAAATCAGCGATCTCTCCCTCTTCCCCAACTCAAAACTCCAAACTCCAAACTATTCCCCTCTCCCCCTTGCCGCCATGTCTCTGACTCCCGAAGCCACACCCGCTGAAACCTTTGATAACGACCAGTTTTTGCCCCCTGTCAGCCGCTGGACGACTTTGGGGGGCATTTTGATGGTGGCGACCTTTGGCGGGGCGATCGCCCTTGCTAGCGTCACCAAATACAGCGCTACAGTCAAAGCAGACGCGATCGTCCGTCCAGCCGGAGAAGTGCGCGTCGTGCAAGCCGCCACCGAAGGAACCGTCGAAAGCATTGCTGTCAGCGAGAATCAGAGAGTACAAGAAGGAGATGCGATCGCAGTTGTAGATGCTTCGCGTTTGGGCGCTCAACAACAGCAGTTACAAGAAATAATTAATCAGTCTCAAACCACAGCACAGCAAATCAACCAGCAACTTCGCGACTTAGAAAATCAAATTTTGGCCAGCGCCCAATTTAAAAGCATCCAAAGTGAAACTTCCGCCCAACAGGAATTAATCGAATCCGCTTTAGTAAAAATCGCCACACCGCTGCCGGATGTCGCCGAGAGACTGGGCCGAAGTCGGCGGGTTTTGCTCGTCAAGCGATCGTCCATTCAACAACAATTAATTCAAGCTAAAAAAGAACTAAATCAAATTGAGTTAAAACTCGAAAATAGCGTGATCCGCACGCCCACGGATGGTACAATTCTCAGATTGGAAGTACGAAATACTGGTCAAACCGTACAAGCCGGCAGTGCGATCGCCCAAATCGTCCCCAGCGACGTACCCCTGGTAGTCAAAGCCAAGGTGACATCCCAAGACATCGCCCGCATCCAAATCGGTCAACCCGTACAGATCAGGATTTCGGCTTTACCTTTCCCCGATTACGGCACATTAAAAGGAACTGTCAGCGAAATCGCCCCAGATGCGATCGCCCCTCAAAATCCCACTAATAATTTAGGTACAGCTTATTACGAAGTGGCAATTAAGCCCGAACAAACTTATTTAACAAAACTCAAATCCGCCAAGGGCCAATTCTTCGGCAACCCCCAGGCTAATGTCCCCCGCCAGTATTCGATTCAATCGGGAATGGAAGGCAGAGCCGATATTATTACCGGCGAAGAAACTATTCTGACATTTGTTTTGCGGAAAGCAAGGTTGCTGACAGATTGGTAATTAGTCAGTTGTCAGTTGTCAGTCGTCAGTTGTTAGTTGTCAGTCAACAGTCAGCAGTCAGCAGTCAGCAGTCAACCGCCAGAAAATTAGTGGCTCTGAAATTGAAATAACGTGTCAATATAGAAATGTGAGTTCAATTCTATTCTTTCCTCATGGGCAAACAGCGCGTTCTTTCTGGAGTTCAGCCAACCGGCAATCTTCACCTAGGCAATTATCTCGGTGCCATTCGCAACTGGGTAGAAAATCAAAGTCAGTACGAAAATTACTTCTGCGTAGTCGATTTGCACGCAATTACCGCACCGCACAATCCAGCAACTCTAGCCTCCGACACTTACACGATCGCCGCACTCTATTTAGCTTGCGGCATCGATTTAGAATATTCTACTATTTTCGTGCAATCCCACGTCTCGGCGCACACAGAACTAGCATGGCTGCTCAACTGTATTACGCCGATTAACTGGCTCGAAGATATGATTCAGTTTAAAGAAAAAGCAGTTAAACAAGGCGAAAATGTCAACGCTGGTTTGCTAAATTATCCGGTGTTAATGGCAGCAGACATTTTGCTTTACGATGCCGACAAAGTGCCAGTGGGAGAAGACCAAAAACAGCATTTGGAACTCACCCGCGATATTGTCATCAGATTAAATCACCAATTCGGCACACCCGAAAAGCCCGTATTGAAACTTCCCGAACCCTTAATTCGGACTGACGGTGCGAGGGTGATGAGTTTGACAGATGGCACGCGCAAAATGTCGAAATCTGACCCTTCCGAACAAAGTCGAATTAATTTATTGGATTCGCCAGATGCGATCGCCAAAAAAATCAAGCGCTGCAAAACCGATGCCGTGCGCGGTTTGACTTTTGACGACCCCGATCGCCCCGAAGCTAGAAATTTGCTGACACTTTATCTCCTGCTTTCCGGCAAATCTAAGGAAGAAGTAGCCACAGAATGTGAAAACATGGGTTGGGGAGATTTTAAACCCTTGCTGACAGAGACGACAATTAATGCCCTCAAACCAATTCAGGATAAATACAAGGAAATAATCGACGATCCGGGATATTTAGAGTCTGTACTACGTCGTGGAAGAGAACAAGCAGAAGCTATTGCTAATCAAACTCTAACTAAGGTTAAGACAGCTTTCGGTTATTCTTTACCTGTTTAGTGGTTTGTGGTTAGTTGTTATTGGTTACTGGTTAAGAATAACAACTGCCAACTGTCAACTAACAACTGTCAACTGTCAAATAACAAATAACCAATAACAGAAAAATAATCATGAACCGTTTTCGCACAGCCTGCACCACCCCCGGAGAATTTATAATTACCGCCGAAGTGGCCCCGCCAAAAGGTGGCGACATGACTCACACAATTCAAATGGCCCAACGCCTCAAAAACAGAGTGCACGCCATTAATATCACCGACGGGAGTCGCGCAGTGATGCGAATGTGCCCCCTAGCAGTTTCGGCAATTTTAGTGCAGCACGGAATTGAGCCAATTTGTCAAGTTGCTTGTCGCGATCGCAATCAAATTGGTCTGCAAGCCGATCTCATGGGAGCCCACGCTTTAGGCATCCGCAATGTATTAGCACTTACAGGCGATCCCGTCAAAGCGGGCGACCATCCTAAAGCAAAAAGTGTATTCGACTTGGAATCAGTACGACTGTTGCAAGTCATTCAAAAAATGAATGGCGGCAAAGACTGGAATGACAAACCTTTAACAGACGGATTTACCGATTTATTTGTCGGTGCTGCCGTCGATCCGCAATGCCCCAGTTGGTCTGGTTTACAAAGTAGATTTGAGAAAAAAGTAGAGGCTGGAGCACAGTTTTTTCAGAGTCAATTAATAACAGATTTTGAACTTTTAGATAAGTTTATGCACAATATTGCTGCGGGCTGCAACAAGCCAGTTTTAGCAGGAATATTTTTGTTTAAATCAGCTAAAAATGCTGAATTTATTAAAAAATACGTGCCGGGAGTTCACATCCCACAAGAGACGATCGATCGTTTAGCAAAATCTCCAGAACCCTTGCAGGAAGGCATAAAAATTGCTGCCGAACAAGTCAAGCTAGCGCGGCAGATTTGTCAAGGAGTTCACATGATGGCCGTCAAACGAGAAGATTTAATTCCTCAAATTTTGGATTTGGCGGGAATCGAGCCACTGAGCTAAAATTAACCCACGGGGCGGGTTTGAGCAACCATCAATGTTCTAAAACTAACGATCTCGTAAACCCGCCCACCCCGCTACCATTTTGAACATCAATAAAAAAATCATGCTTCAAACTGTAGACAATCCAACAATTTCTCCTGCGGCCGAACAGCGTTTTACTTGGCGCGGTTTGACATGGCATCAATTCAAAGCAATTCAAGCTAGTTTTGAAGACGTGCCGAATGTACGCTTATTTTATTGTGATGGAGTTCTAGAAATTGTGGGAATCAGTAAACCTCACGAGGCAATTAGATGTCTGATTGCAGCGCTACTGAGCAATTTTTTTCAATTTAATAGAATACAATTTTTTCCGAGTGGCAGTTACAGTCAAATTGTTGAGGGGAAAGTCGAGTATCAGGCAGATTTGTCTTATTGTTTCGGAACAGATAAAGATGTTCCCGATTTGTGTATTGAGGTAGTCATTACTAGCGGTAGTCCGATTAAACTTCAGAAATATCGACTGATGGGAGTCCCGGAAGTCTGGTTTTGGGAAGATGGCACTCTAGAGCTTTACCATCTGCGAGAGGAAGGTTACGATCGCATTGCTAGCAGCGAAATACTGCCGGAGTTAGAGTTGTCTTTGCTGAAGCGCTGTATTTTGTTTGCTTCGCCTTTGGATGCGCTTGAGGAATTTTCTAGAGGAATGGGCGATCGGGAAAATTAATCGACCAACTACTTTTGAAATAGCTCGATCGACTAAACGGTTATTAAATAGGAGCAACTGGCAATGACTGACTCAGAAATACTTAATTCTGATACCATTAAAACACTAAATACTAGCATATCCGAAGTTACAGTTTACACCGATCGCGCTTTGGTGACGCGCCGCGGTACGGTATCTCTGACGGGAAACGAGCGAGAATTGGCGATCGCCTCTGTACCCGCAACCCTCGACACAGAGTCAGTCAGGGCCACGGGTGCGGGTACAGTTGCAGTGCGATTGCTGGGAGTGCGAACCGAAACAGTGTTTAGCAGCGAACCAGTGGGCGATCGCACCGCCGAATTAACCCAACAAATTCAGGAGTTACAAACCCAAAGACGGGGAATTAACGACAAAATAACCGCCAGAAAAATTCAGCTCAAATTTGTGGAAGGTTTGAGCGAAAAAAGCGTCGGATTCTTTTCCAGCAGCATCGCCAAACAGCAGGTAGGTTTAAACGAAACTGGCGAATTGCTCAACTTTTTAGGAACTAATTACCTAAAATACATAAGTGCGATCGCCCAACACGAAAAACAGCAGCGCGAATTAGACAAGCAAATAGAAGCTTTGCAGCAACAGTTGCGCCAAGTACAAACTCCCCATTCTCAGCAAAGCTTTAACATCATTGTTGCCATTGAACCCAGCGGCATCGGCAATTTTGAACTAGAAGTTTCCTATGTAGTCATGCGAGCCCGTTGGACTCCCCTTTACGACTTGCGAGTCAACACTAACAACAACCAAATTAATCTCAATTACCTAGCCGAAGTCAATCAAAATACAGGCGAAGATTGGACGGGAGTAGCGCTGACTTTATCTACAGCAAAACCCGGAATGGGAATGCTACCCCCCAAATTAGAATCCTGGTATATCGATATTCTTCGCTCAAAATCGCCTCCAGCAGAATTTCACAGAGCGGGAATGACAAGAAGTATGGCATCATACGATTCTAAATCAGGTGCAAACGAAGTAGCATTAGCCATGATGACTGAGCCTAGTGTTTCTGCAGCACCCGAACCCATAGAAGCTCAAACCGCCACAGCCCAAATATCGAAAGAAGGCGGCACCGTCTCATTTCAAGTAGGCGGAAATACCAAGATTCCCAGCGACGGCACACCGCACAAAGTTACTATTTTCGGCGAAAATTATCCGTTTAAACCTGAATATATAGCCGTCCCGCGATTAGTCAGTTTTGCCTATTTGCAAGCAGTTGTTGTGAATCCGCTGACAGGTGCAACTCTGCTTCCCGGTAAAGCAAATATCTTTCGCGATAACACTTTTGTCGGCAGTTTGCAGTTAGAAAATGTTTCCCCCGGCCAAGAATATAAACTGAATTTAGGAATAGATGAACGGTTAAAAATAGAGCGGGAATTAGTAGAAAGACAAGTAGATAAAAAACTGATCGGTCAGCAGAGGCGCACGAGTTACGCTTATCGCTTAAATGTGACAAACTTGCAGCAGGTGCAGGTACACCTGACACTACAAGAGCAATTGCCAGTCAGCCGCAATGAACAAATTAAAGTGCGATCGACTCTCACTAATCCGAAGATAGTAGCAGGTGAAATGGGACTGCTAGAATGGATAATGTCTCTGCCGCCGCAAGCAAAGCAAGAGTTATATTACCAGTTTGTTGTCGAACATCCTCCCGACTTAACTGTCACGGGTTTAGATATTTAATATTAAGTAGGTAAAAAGTTGTTTCTAATCAGGACTAAAGTCCTGATTCGTCACCACGTATGAGGACTGAAGTCCCGATAAACTATCAAATTTACCTGTAATTGGTAAACTGCAAAGCCATCGGATAGTCTTCTTGCTTCAAGCGTTGAATCACCAACTGCAACTCATCCTTATCCTTAGCCGAAACCCGCACTGCATCACCTTGAATCGAGCCTTGAATCTTTTTAAACTCATCTCGAATTAATTTAGTGATTTTCTTGGCAATTTCCTGGTCAATCCCTTTTTTCAGTTTGATTTCTTGGCGTACTCTAGTACCACTAGCAGCTTCAATTTTCCCATAATCAAAAATTTTCAGAGACAAATTGCGCTTGGCGGCTTTAGTTTGCAAAACAGTGTGAATTGCGTCGAGAGTAAATTCGCTGTCCGTATTGACAGTAATTGCTTCAGCGCCCAATTCTAGAGTGGTTTTTGTATCTTTCAAATCGTAGCGGCTTTGAATTTCCCGCACAGTTTGGTCAACAGCATTGACTAATTCTTGCCGATCGAACTCGCTGACAATATCAAAGGAATAACTAGCAGCCATAAATTAGTAATTGGTAATGGGGCATTGGGCATTGGGCATTGGGCATTGGGCATTGGCCAAACAGGGCATTGGGCATTAACAACTAACCAATAACCAATAACCAATAACCAATAACCAATAACCAATGACTACTGAAAATTAGCCGTTAACAGCCATTAAACTGAAATAGAATAAAGAAACAGTGCAAGAAGAACTAATCGCAAACATGAGCGATCGCCCCAGTGGCACATTGAGAATATAGAAAACCGAAAACAACAACCGGGCGATCGTAAAAGCGATCGCAGCCCAACCCGCCGGTTCCGAATCTACCCCCGTCACAAAAGCCATCAAAGCCGCCGCTGAAAACAGCATAAACGTCTCAAACGAATTTTGGTGAGCCCAAGTTGCCCGCTGAGCGTAAGCAGGCAACCTCTCAAACATAGCGCGGGGGGCTGCTTGGTCATAGCCTAGCTGCAAGCGGGCGAACGCCACCACCAAAAACGGTGCGTACACCAGCGCAGCCGCAGCAGCAATACAATCAAGCAGAATAACCGACACAGGTAATCCCAACAGCATCATCCGCCTCGCAGTTCAATCAAAATAGAACAGAGTAACCACCTTGCGCTGTTCCTCCGCATCCTGGCAAGTTTTCAGCAAAGTGTGGCTTTCGTGAAAAGCAAAACATATCAGTTGCTGGCAGCGAGAAATAATCTCCTGATTGCACATGGCGCTTGCTTCCGGGAGAGACAAGCTATCATTTTTGGGATTTTCTACCAAATGTATCACTTGTTCGAGTTGGTCGCGAGACTCCCGAGGCTGGCGACTCATGCTTTGTGGCAAAATCACCGTCAGCAGATTAGGATCTGCTCGCATTGCCCCCCGAATTGCGGCTGAATTGGTGCCTGTAGCGCCAGAAGTGATGAGCTGATTGCCTCCCAGAACTATGGCGTAGCTCAGCATCTCAATTAGCTGCTGGTGGGTAATAGGAACGTGGCGAGAACCCAAAAGAGCAATCCGCTTGGAGCCGGTTTGCTGGATCGCCGCAAGTTCTTGTAAAAAATCATCTACTCTGGGTAGCTCAATTGATTGACTCAAAGAATTTATTAAATTAAATAAAACTACGTTGTGGATTTTAGCAGACTCACTAGCCATTGCCGCCAAAAAGAAGTTAAGAATTGCTGATTTACGGGATCAGACTAGAGGAGCGGGAGAGTTGAGGAAGCCAGAGATCAAGGTAGAATTCAAGAAAAATTGAGAATTTAAGAATTTTACCTTTTTATTTATTTAAACAAAAAGTTCTCTCTGCCGAATACCTTCTTCTCTCAGCTCCGGCTCTCTTCTTAATGGACTCGATCGCCCAGGCCCAAGGATGCCATCATGCCATCAAGGTCAAAATGTTCTGCCATTAGCTGAGTAACGCATTCCACCTTGATCGGTTCGTGCAGGCGCACGCTGCCAAAGGTGCTGTCGATAATTTCTACCGTGGTTAAGGTATCCAAATCAACAGACAAAACCGGAATTTCCATTTCTTCTGCCCTGCCAATCACTAGGGGAGAAGGAGGCAAGTGGCCTGTCAAAATTAAGCACTGAGTCGAGCTCTCCAGAGCAGCTAGCTGAATGTCCGTGCGATCGCCCCCCGTCACCACCGCCATATTTCTCGCTTTGCGGAAATACTTCATAGCCGAACTAACATTCATCGCGCCAATTGTCAAGGTTTCCACCATCAAGTCCAAACGGTCTCGACGGCACAGCACATCAGCTTTTAATTGGTGCACCAATTCTTTGACGCTGACACTTCGCAGCAAAGCACTTCTCGGCAGCATTCCCAAAACTGGAATACCCGCAGCCTCCAGAAAAGGCCGCACAGTCGCCGTTACCGATTCGAGTTTGTCCGAGGGAACGTCATTGAGTACCACGCCCAGCAACCGCGAACCCAAACGCTGTTTAGCCGACAGCAAATCGTCTATATACAGATCGATCGGGCGAGCTACCAACAGCACAGAGGCATCAACTGTCTCAGCGATTTGAGCCAAAGACAAGTCAAACAGACTGCCTTCCTCCAAATTAGCTGGGCCTTCTAACAGCGCCAAGTCTCCGCTGGGAGCTTGCAAATATTGCGCTAAAGACTGGCGGTAATCTGTCTTGTCTTCTCCCCGCAAACGCTTGTGAACCGTCTCTTCATCCAAATACAGCAGTGTTGACGGCATCTGACTTTCTGAGAGATTCAGCGTCTCTACGGCGAACCGCACGTCTTCGTCCTCTATCCCAGCTCCGGGCGAGCTCAAACAGGTTCCCAGAGGTTTGCCGTAGGCGACTGCCAGTCCTTTTCCCCGGAGTCCGAGTGCCATCCCTAGGGCGATGGCAGACTTGCCACTGTAAGCTTTTGTGGAACCGATCAGCAAATATTTAGTCAATTTGGGTACGCCTTCAATCCTCAATGTGCACCTGTCTATTTCAATAAATTTAGTTTTTCAACAGTATTTCTGAACTGAGCCTCAATTTAGAAATAATATATTATACTCGATTATACTCGATTATACTCGATTTTGGGCAGATTGTTTTTTGGCGAAAATTTTTTATTTACCTGTTCGCAACCATTTTCTTCCCATTCTTTTTACTTGATTTTGGAAAACCAGTTTTTAAATTGTTTGTTTTGCCAGCAGTTTTTGATAATTATTTATCGCTGATATTTTTTTAATCAAAAATTTTAAATTATAAATTTTTAGTCATGTTTCTTGCTATAATTAGATATTAATACCGACTTTTATCAAATAAATATAACAGGGTATAAGTGGGAATTTGACTAGGAATAACCTATTAATAGGGCTTGGTGCAGTTTTTGTTGGGTATATACCAATCCTCGCATCATTTGTGAATTTCTTACCCCCTCCGCTTCGTAAGGGAGGGTTGGGGTGGGGTAAAAAAAATACGACTCCTGCAAGGATTGTTATAATACAGGTATTTTGTAGGAATCAAGCCCGGTGCTTGCCCGATCATTCTTGCATATAATCGACAATCGATATAGCAATCATAAATAATTCATGTAAATTTGTAGGGGTAGTGCTAAGAGTGCCTACCCCCTATCTATCGGGGCAACTGGGCGTGGGATTGCCCCTACAATAATTACGCGAATGATTTAGGGTTGCTATATGTATTATTAGTTATTCATTATTAGTGCGATCGCCCGCGTTAAAGCTGAACACTGGCAATGCGAGCAATAAGCTCCTTATAATCGGGATTCTAGCTTCTAAACACATAAATTGTCGGGCGGCGCGGGCTGGAATTTCGGCAGCCTTTGGGCTGATTGCGATGCTAGGCAGATCGCCGTCAAGGGCTGTAGATTAATTTTCCTTGGGCGGATCTACAGCGCTTTCCTCTCAGCTACCGAGTCGCAAAATTTGAACGAAATCGGACGGCGCGATTCGCCTAACGGCGATAGCTTCGCTCGCGCTTACTCGCACAGCACCCATGTCCGAAATAGACTTTTGGACTTTTACCAGAACAAAGTACAGTAGTTTTCAATTGGATGAAATACAGGTAGCGAACTCTGTATCACGCTCAACTGAAAACTGCGGTAGATTTACTTTAGCAATGGGGATAAGTGCTGACCCCCAAAGGGATTATTGAGAACGATCCAACAACTCACTTACTATTTCCGCTTCTCAAATAAAATTGGCTCCCCAATCATGTAATGTTGCCGTCGTGGCTTTACACTATTGGTGGGTCAGTTATAGCGCCCGTCAATCGATTTGAGATTTGAGATTTGAGATTTTAGATTGAAGAAAGCAAGCCCACTGATAAATCCGGGGGCTGGCGATCGGGATTCTGAGCTTTTTTCTCGATCCCCGAATCAATCCGGGGGCCCCGGATTAAATTGCTTGATTGTCAATTGCGGACTTTCGGGAGTGCGACTATCGATTTTAGATTTTAGATTTGAGATTTTAGATTGAAGAAAGCAAGCCCACTGATAAATCCGGGGGCTGGCGATCGGGAGCGAGGAGCTTTTTTCTCGATCCACGAATCAATCCGGGGGCCCCGGATTAAATTGCTTGATTGTCAATTGCGGACTTTCGGGAGTGCGACTGCGGTGAAAGTTATTCATCCATTCGCATCAGCTTGCGGTAAAACGTTTTAGAAAAATCGACAGTACGAGTTCGCTGAAAAGTCAGGAGAACCTCAATTAAGCAACTAACAAACTCAGAGCTTTGCATAGTCACTTCGTAGCTGAGTTCAGCATTGCCGTCAAACAACACCCGACAGCGGGTTAAGTCGATCGGCAGCGACGAGATATTCCAACTAGCGACAAACGGCACGCTCTCCCCGCCGTCAATTTTTCTTGCTCCCTCCAAGGTTTTGAGCTTGTAGAGGCCAATAGCGTGCGGTAAAAACTTACGCCTGGGCTCTTGACAGAAAGGCGCGTAGACTTTCACTTCTTTGTCATCGGCTGGCTTGAGTTGAGGAATAGACATATTTCCACCTCAGACAATTATTACTAACAGATAGTTTAGATCCCCTGAAAAAACTAGCAGATATTCCAGGTCGATCGCAAGCAAAAGTCAAGCTAAATACTCTATGCAGTACCTGTTTACCAGGGCCGTACAATCACCGAACCCGCTGGTTGTCCTCCCGTCCGCTTTCGACAAAAGCCCAGAAACTGATACAGTAGATGCTTATATCTAAAATCAAAAACTATTGGTGGTTGAATCAAGTAACCTATGCAGGAGAGTTCTTGGCCAGAAAACGACGCTCGCAGCGAGCTTAACTTGGACATCTCTGATTTAGCTCAAGAAGAGCTCAAGAGTTTGACCTCGAACTCGAAGCTGAGCAAAGTATTTGCTATATCAGACATTGGCGACAGGGTGTTTGACGCGGAAACAAAAGCAGAGCTCCCGGTGGCGGTGTCTGTGCCGGGAACTCCCTCCTTTCCTCAAAATCTGTACCGGGGAAGGCGCGGAAAAGCTGCCGCAGTGCTGGCTGCGATTTGGGCCGGCACGATCGCCCTGCACTTGATTTCTTGGGGTGCGTGGGTAGTGTGGGGGTTGACGGGACTGCTGTGGATGCAAGCATTTCGAGTTTTGTTTGCCCAGCCCAAGCCCGCACTGCCGCCTCTTGCGGATGAAAGTCGAGAGGATTGGCCCTATGTGTCGCTGCTGGTAGCGGCGAAAAATGAGGAAGCGGTGATTGCCCGATTCGTAGAATCCATCTGCAATGTAGATTATCCGATCGACCGCTACGAAGTTTGGGCGATCGACGATCACAGCAGCGACGCCACGCCGCTAGTATTGGAACAGCTAACCAAAAAGTACCCCCAGCTCAAAGTATTTCGCAGAGGAGCAAATGCCAGCGGCGGCAAGTCGGGAGCACTGAATCAAGTGTTACCGCTGACTCGCGGGGAATTTGTGGGAATATTTGACGCCGACGCGACGGTAACGCCAGACTTGCTGCGCCTGGTACTGCCGGTGTTCGATGCAGAAAAGGTAGGGGCTGTGCAAGTCAGAAAAGCCATCGCCAATGCTTCGGTAAATTTTTGGACTCGCGGCCAAGAAGCAGAAATGGCTCTCGACAGTTTTTTCCAGCAGCAGCGGATTGCGATCGGCGGCATTGGAGAATTGCGCGGTAACGGCCAATTCATGCGCCGCACCGCCTTGGAAGGCTGCGGAGGCTGGAACGAGGAGACGATTACCGACGACCTGGATTTGACGGTGAGGCTGCACCTAGACCGCTGGGACATTGAATTTCTCTCTTTCCCAGCCGTGTCAGAAGAAGGAGTCACTAACGCTCGCGCTCTGTGGCATCAGCGCAATCGCTGGGCAGAAGGTGGCTATCAGCGTTATCTTGACTACTGGCGGCTAATTTTGCGGAACCGCATGGGAACTGGGAAAACTTGGGATTTATTTGGATTTTGGGTATCTCAATATTTCTTACCCACAGTAGCCCTACCCGACTTTGTGATGTCAATTGCGCTGCGCCGGATGCCGATCGCCAGTCCCATAACTTTTATGACCCTTACATTGTCGGTGGTGGGAATGTTTGTCGGTTTGCGCCGCACTCGCAAAGAAACCAAATTTGACGTAAGGCGAGTTTTTCTCACCGGGCTGCAAACGCTGCGGGGTACTGTGTATATGTTCCACTGGCTGCTGGTAGGGACTGTAACGGCTCGGATTGCGGTACGGCCCAAGCGGCTCAAATGGGTCAAAACCGTCCATCAAGGCGCTGTTAATAGCCTCAAGTAAACAATTCGCAGAAATATCTCGGCACAGTATGGCCGAAAGTCCGAAGATTTTGCGAGACAAAAAAACACCAACGCTCGCCAAATATCTCCCTGCCAGATCCTAAGAGTAAAATTTGGCAATTTCGAGAAAAAAACACTTTGAAACAGCTTAGGTAATAGGTAATCGGCGAGCGGTAATAGCGAATAAGTAATCGGCCATACAAAAGTCTAAAATTAAAAGATAAAAGCGAGAATTTTTAACTTTTAACTTGACAAAAAACCAATTACTATCTATTAATTATGAATTGCCAATTAGGACGAATTGCTTGTTGCCAACTACCCGTCACCCGTAATTGATAAATGGATTTGTTAGAGTACCAAGCTAAATCATTATTTCGCCAGATGGCAATTCCGATTTTGCCGTCGCAGCGGATTGACAATCCCGCTGACCTCAAAGGACTGAAAATTCCTTACCCCGTTGTACTCAAATCGCAAGTGCGGGCTGGGGGACGGGGCAGGGCCGGCGGTATCAAGTTTGTAGAAAATACGATCGATGCAGTAGCAGCAGCCCAAACAATTTTTAATTTGCCGATCGAGGATGAATATCCCCAAGTCCTGCTGGCAGAAGCAAAGTACAACGCCGACCAAGAATTGTACTTAGCGGTACTCCTAGACCCCGTAGCGCGACGCCCGGTGCTTCTGGGGTCGAGCCAAGGAGGTATGGATGTCGAAGGGTCGATCGACCAAATGCAGCAAGTTGCCGTAGATCAAGAATTTTCCCCATTCTACGCGAGGCGTCTCACGCTGAAAATGGGATTGCAGGGAGACTTGATTCAATCGGTGAGCACTATTGTCGAAAAAATGTACCGACTGTTTGTCGAAAAAGATTTAGATTTAGTAGAAATCAATCCTCTCGGCATCAGTCCAAGGGGAGAGGTAATGGCTTTAGACGGTAAAGTCACCGCCAACGACGATGCCTTGGGACGACATCCAGATTTGGCAGCACTCTCGGAGAAGAAGCTCTTGGGCGGGTTGGCACGGGAAAGAAGAAGTCCCCATGCTGGGGGCGATCGCTCCCATTCCCAGTCCAAGGTTCAGCAGTCGCCGGAGTTTGACCCCAAATCTAAATCCCCAATCTCGAATTCCGAATCCCTGCAATTAATCGAACTAGACGGGAATATTGCGATTTTGTGCAACGGAGTGGGCCTGACAATGGCAACTCTAGATGCTGTAACCCACCAAGGAGGAAAACCAGCTAATTTTGTGAATATTGGTTCCCTAGACCGCTACTATGCAGCAAATGCCCTGCGCGATCGCGTGGAGTTGGGTCTGGAGTTAGTCGCTCAGGATAAAAGCGTTAAGGTGATACTTGTAAATATTTTGGGCAGCGCCTCCAAGACTGAGGAAATAATCGCTGCAGTAGCCGGCTATTTGGAACGGAAAGCTCGCGCTAACCGCCACATCCAAGTTGTGCTGCGACTGGTAGAGATCGATGCTGATGCTGTTAAAAAGCGTTTGGGACAGTTGCCGGTGCAGCTAGCTAGCACTTTGGATGAGGCTGCGGCCGCTTCTGTATCCTCCGCCAAGTAGGGGCAGTCGATCGGCAAAAAATGAGATTTCTTTACAGATGAAGGCCTTCTGCTTTTTACAGATCGAGTGTCAAGTGGGAAAAAGTCAATCACCCGGCGCTGCTCGGAGTACCGAGACAGCGCGGGCACAGAAATTGCCTAGTTGACCAGTCTAAGTGGTTCGCCCACTACGTTTAAGGTAAGTGTTGAAGTACCTACCGGAGGATGCGTGCTAGTCTTCCGCTCTAGAACTTAAAAGTTAAACAGGTGTAAGGGTTAAGCCAGTGCTTTTAAGATAGTTACCGACCTTAAACATTGACGAAGCAAACATTACCCCGTAAGGGAGGACTTAAATGTCTAATTTGGTTTTTGTACTTGATACCAAAAAACGACCGCTCAATCCAATCCGCCCAGGATTGGCACGTAAATTGCTAACTATTGGCAAAGCTGCTGTCTTCAAAAGGTATCCATTTACGCTAATTTTGAAAGTAGAGGTAACAGTACCGCAAAAACCAATCACTCTCAAAATAGATCCTGGCTCTCGAACTACTGGAATTGCGTTAATACAAGGAGAAAACGTAATCTTTGGTGCAGAGCTAACACACCGAGGACAAGCTATTAAAGCCAGCCTTGAATCTCGCCTTTCATTGCGTAGAGTCAGGAGAAATCGCCATACCCGCTATCGTCGGGCTAGATTCTCAAACAGGACTCGCCCTAAAGGTTGGCTAGCCCCAAGTTTGCAGCACCGCGTCGAAACAACACTGACATGGGTGACTAGATTGATGAAACTCGCCCCCATTGCTTCTATTGCTCAAGAGCTTGTCCGATTTGACTTACAGCAATTAGAAAACCCAGAAATTTCTGGAATCGAGTACCAACAAGGCGTTTTGCATGGCTATGATATCCGCGAGTATTTGTTGAACAAATGGGAGAGAAAATGCGCTTACTGTGGTGAAATAAATACACCATTACAAGTCGAGCACATTCATCCCAAAGCCAAAGGCGGAGCTAATCGCATTTCTAATCTTTGCCTTGCTTGCGATGCTTGCAACAAAAAGAAAGGTACTCAAGATGTTGAGCAATTCTTGTCTAAAAAGCCAGAGATTTTGAAGCGGATTCTATCTCAAGCAAAACGTCCGTTAAAAGACGCAGCAGCCGTCAATTCGACTCGTTGGACATTATTTAATCGACTCCGTACAACTGGCTTGCCTGTTTCTACAGGTAGTGGTGGCTTAACGAAGTTCAACCGCATTCAATTAAATTTACCTAAAACTCATTGGCTAGATGCAGCTTGTGTCGGAAAGGTTGAGTCATTGAAGATTTTAACAAGCAAGCCACTATCGATCAAAGCAACTGGTCACGGGACACGTCAAATGTGCCGCACTGGCAAATTCGGCTTTCCATCTCGCTATGTTCCCCGGTTTAAGTTTGTTAAAGGTTTTCAAACGGGAGATATTGTCAAAGCGATTGTAACCTCTGGCAAGAAAATTGGTACATACGTTGGACGTGTTGCCGTAAGAACCAGTGGCTCATTCAATATTTCCGCCGAGCGAATTAGTGTCAGGGATTAGCCACAAGTATTGTTCAGTTATTCACAGAAAAGATGGTTATTCGTATGCAGCATAAACCTTGCCCCCCTTTTCCTCTCGCCGCTGACCTGGGTACAGGTACAGCGGGAGTCTCCAAGGGGGAAGAAAGATGAATTTAACTCCTGAAAGCAAAGTCCTAGTACAGGGCATTACAGAATCTCCCGCGTCCACCCGCGCCGCCCTGATGATGAAAGCATACGGCACGAATGTAGTCGCCGGTGTTAGTCCCGGTCGGGGGGGGCAGGAAGTGGAGGGAATTCCGATTTTTGATTTGGTAGAACAAGCAGTGGCGGCAGTGGGTCAGGTTGACACTGCGGTAATTTTGGTAGACGCTTACTCCGTGCTGGATGCGGCTCTAGAAGCGATCGCCGGAGGAATTCGGCAAATCGCGATCGTCACAGGGGGAGTGCCTCCTCTGGATATGGTGCACTTAGTCAGAAAAGCAGAAGCCACCGAAACTTTGGTAATCGGGCCCAACAGTCCGGGGATTATTGTGCCCGACAAACTGCTGCTGGGAACTCACCCCAAGGAATTTTACACTCCCGGCCCGGTGGGAGTAATCAGCCGCAGCAGCACTTTGACTTACGAAGTTGCCCTAGAACTGACGGAGGCCCGGTTGGGACAGTCGATGGCGGTTTGTATTGGCTGCGACGCGATTGTCGGTTCTTCTTTTATGCAGTGGCTGCAAATTTTGGACGAAGACGACAGTACGGAAGCGATAGTTTTGGTGGGGGAAGTTGGCGGGTGGAGTGAACAAGCTGCTGCTTCTTACATCGCTTCGGCGATCGACAAACCCGTGGTTGCTTATCTGGCCGGCCGCTACGCTCCCAAGGGGCCGTCTTTGGGCCACGCCGGCATCCTGATCAGTTCTAGGGCTGCTGCCCAGAAAGCCTTTGGAGTTTCGGCCCCAAACAAAATGGCTGCCTTTGAAGAGGCGGACATACCTGTGGCGGCTCGACCTTCCGAGATTCCTAAGTTGCTCAAAAAATTGCTCAAGAAAAATTGATTGCTTTGGGAGTTTTCACACAAGTCCTAACCCTCTTGGGGGTTGGGATAAGGGTAGGGCGGGGGCGGGTTTGGTCTCATATCATTTCCGGTTAAACCGGAATGATGGTTGACTGTTGACTGTTGACTGTTGACTCGATTTTATGATTCTGATGCAACCGGAAACGATATCAAAAGTGTCTGCAGAATGCCACAACAGCCGCTTCAACCCGCCTTTAGGACACATTTATGATTTTTTTACCAAAGCCCTCTGACCGGCATCACAGGCTGCGGTTGGGGTGCTGGCAATGGCGCGGCGCGGCGCGGCGCTGGAGGCGGAGTTGTTGGCTGCACGCTGGGGCGAGGTTCGATCGGCCTTTCGGTGGGATTTGTTTCAGTTGTGCGAGTTGTCGATCGCGTCACATCTTCAAGCAGGCTTCGCAGAGTTCCAGCTATACTCTGAACTTTCCCAACAGCGGTGCGAAGGCTGGCAACATCTACGTAAACCTCCTTGAGAGGATACTTTTTCAGGATTTCTAGCAGCGATACCTTACCGTCATCCCCGGATGCCAGGATCACCGCTGCCCGCAAAGCTTTCCCGCTTTCTGTGCGGCGCTGAGTCCGAATTGCTTGACCGATGTCGTCAGTGATCTTTTCTCCTGGGGTGCTGTAAACTACCCTCGCCAGATTAGCAGGCTTTAAACCAATTTCTAAACCCATGAACCCCCGCAGTAATTGCGCGTCCATTTTGGAGAACCGGATAATTTGTTGGAGGGTTGGCGTCGTCGTGCCGTTTTTAGCAAATTCTTCTAAGTCGCTGACATTGATGGCTTGTCTGATCGGGCCAAATGTGAGGACTACTTTTTCGGCCCCTAATGCTCTACTGCTGCTAGATAATATGCTCCCGCTTGCTCCTAAAACTAGGGCAATGCCGATCGATACAAATTTTGTTAATTTCATATTCACCGCAACATTAAAATTATTTTTTCGAGATTTGTACATTTTTGTACATTGTACAGTATAGATGCAGCAGTTATATTCTACAAGGTCGCCAGTCTAATTTGTGCCCGCGTCACACCGACAATCTCGACCGAGACTTTTTCTTATCTTGACTTTAAGAATAAGTAAGGATAGTCAATTAAATCATTTCCCTTTTTTCTTGTGGGATGGGCCTAAGAGCCCGCCCAGAAAGGACGGGCTCTTAGGCCCATCCCACAACAGTCATGAAAAGTGGATTTTATTTAATTCTCATCCCTAACCATATCTGCCGACCTATTTTTGATTCTCTTCATTCTGCCTTCTACCTTGTACATCAGAGTGCCTTCTACATCAGAGTGCCTTCAGCCTTCTACATAAGTGCCTTTTAGAAATTATGTTGAAAACCAAGCGCAAATCCAAGAAATCCAAACACAAGCACAGCGAAAAAACCACAGCGCTCAGCAAAAAAGAAGTAACTGCACAAAAACGCAAAATTTCCCAAAAGCGCAATGAAGTGGTGCAGGCGATCGCCATAAGCTGCTTAATCACCTTTGCTCTCAGCATTCCCCTGTTTTTCGTAGCCGGCCCTAAGATTGCTATTGGAGGAGGCGCAGCCGCAGCCATCTTGCTGCTTTCCTACAAATACCCCCGTCAAGCTTTGTGGACTTTTCTAATTTACCTGCCTTTCAGCGGTACAATTACCTACGCAATTGGCGGCGGCAATCCTGCATTTCAAGTAGCCAAAGATGCTTTCTACATACCAGCTCTCATCGCCCTAATTCAAAGCTGCAAAAATAAACAGTTGCCCCTGTTCATTCCCAAACAAATGCTTTCTACCTTCAGCATCCTGTTGATGATGGCAATGCTGACTTTAATTTTTGTCAACGGGGAGATGCAGCTCAACCCTAGGGGCGGCGACAAACCAATTCTGCAAGGAATTCTCGGCTTAAAAGTATTGATAGGTTATATACCGCTGATTGCTTGTACCTATTATCTGCTCCGCACTAAGAAGGATTTGGTGTTTTTTAGTCGAATGCACATCGTTTTGGCGATCGTTTGCTGCCTTCTCGGTTTGATTCAGTACCTGTTGCTGCAAAGTGGAAAGTGTGCGGGAACCAGAGGCATGATCGGAGCAGAATTATATAAAGCAACGCTGGAAGCTAGATGTTTTGTCGGCGGTTCTTTAGTGTTCAGTCCAGAAGTCAAGTTTGTCCGCTTGCCGGGAACTTTTGTCGCGCCTTGGCAGTGGGCGTGGTTTTTAATTTCTAATGCTTTTTTAACCTTTGCCTCTGCCTTTTGCGATCCTTCATTCTGGTGGCGCGTTATCGGTTTATTTGGCATGGCATTAGTATTTGCCAATGCAGTTATTTCCGGTCAAAGAGCTGCTTTAGTTATGGTTCCAGTTGCTACAGCAATCCTGCTAGTTCTCACCGGTCAATTAGTTAATTTAAAACGATTTATTCCCATTGGTGCAGGACTGGCGATTCTGCTATTTGTCGGTGCAGCTATTAACCCGGGAATTATCGAGCAGCGGTGGGATAGTTTTGTTAGTCGCTGGAATGCTGCACCGCCCCAACAGTTTCTCTTTAATCAGTTCGAGCAGAGCAACAATTTTATCATTGATAGACCTCTGGGCAGAGGTGTGGGACGAGCAACTAATTCAACGCGAATATTTGGTGCAACGCAGCTAATTGAAACTTTTCAACCTAAGTTGATATACGAACTAGGTTATCCGGGAATGATTAGTTTTCAGATGATGCTTTTACACTTAGCTTTTCTAACTTTTAGAGCTTACCGATCTGTCAAGGACAAAAGTTTGCGGAGTTACGGAGCTAGTTTTTGGGTGTTTGTTGCCTTTATTACGATCAATACTCAATACTATCCGCTGGATGTAGATCCAGTGTCGGTGTATTATTGGGTTTTAGCTGGAGCGATTTTAAAGTTGCCCAAAATTGATAAACAGGTACAGGATGAAAAACAGCAGGAAGTTGAGTCAAATGAATTGCAAGTTCACCAGCCATTAAAGGAGAAAAAAATTCTTTCATCTTCCCCAATTTGAGAATTATTCTGAGTGTTGAGTTTGGTGGATTTTTTCTTGTTAAGTAACCCGCTTTCGCTGCGGGGGAATGCCAATATAGCCCGCCCTGCTGGGTTTATCTGTGCTAAAACTCACCCCTACAGCATATTGTTGCTCTTAAGTTTACTGCGGTTGCCAAACCGGATTGCTAGGATACAAATCTTTGTCATTTGTCAATTTATTCAATCCTGAACCGTCCAGGTTAATTACATACAAGTGGCTTTTTTCGCCTTCGGTTTCATTATATATAAAAGCAATTTGATTGCTGTCAGAATACCAAGCTAATTCTGAAATTTTTGACGGTTTTAGCCTGGTGGCTAGTTGATTTAGCTGGTTGCCGTCAGCATTGATTGTGTAGAGTTTTTGATTGTTGAACTCTCCGGCGACGAAAGCAATAAATTTGCCATCCGGCGACCACGAAATTTCGTCGTAGTTTCTGGGTTTTTGGGTGAGGTTCTTGGCTGTCCCCCGGTTAATGTCGATCAGGTAAATATCTTGCTGTTCGCCTGATAAATCGCCGAGTTTATTGTAATAGTAAGCAATTCGGCTGCTGTCTGGCGACCAAAATAATTTGACGTTGTAAACCTGATGTTGCGGGTTGTTTGTCAAATTTTTGAGGTTGGTTCCATCGGCATTAATTGTGTAAATTTGCTGTTTCGGATAAGCGCCGAACAGGAAAGCAATTTTTGTGCGATCGGGCGACCAAAAAAGTTGACTGCCGCCGGATATATATTCGCCGGGACTTTTAGTTAGTTTGGTCATTACCGAACCGTCGGCATTCATTTTGTAGATATTTTTATCCTTGACAAATGCTACTTGCTGACCGTCCGGCGAAAGGTAAAATTCTGATGAAATTTCTGTTTTAGGCGGCTCTCCTCCTACTTCCAAATTCCTAACTAATTTAGTTCCTTGGATGCCAGAAGTGTCGCTTGTATAAAGTGATTGACTGCCGGGAGTATCAGAGGTAAACCCGTCGCAAGAACGGGCAAAAATAAATTTCTGGCTGTTGGAAAACCAAGCTATTTCAAAATTAGGTGCTTTGCAACCACCCTCAGCAAACTGTTTAGTTAGTCGAGAACCGTCAGCATTGACTGTATAGATGTCGCTGTATCCGCCAACGAAAGCCAGTCGCTGGCCGTTGGGCGACCACACGAGGGGACTGTTAACATCTATATTAGGTGTAAGTTCGCGGCGACCGGAACTGGTAGCATTGAGGGCAAATAAACTGTTTCTGGGCTCGCTGCCCCGCATCTGGAGGGCGGTAAACGCTAGTATCCTTGGTTTTTGGGCTGCGGTTGGGGGAGGGCTGTGAAGGCTCAAAAACAAGCTGATTAAGACTGTTAGGGAGATGAGGGCGATCGCACTTATCGGCCATAATTTATGGAAGCTGAAAAGTTGCAGAATTTGCCACAAGCTTTTCAGGGGCGGCCAAGATTCCCAACCCCTAGTCCCCACACTCAACTGAAAATCTTGTGGAACAAGCTTTTGTGGAACGGGCATCTTGCCTGTTCCATATCGCAGAGGGAAATGCAAGTTAAAACGCATTTTATCGATTCCTCTGCTAATTTTCAAAGTGTTTGTCGGTCTATATGCCGCGACAGCCTCAAACTCTGTTTAATTCTGCCAATAATTAGCTCAAACATTTTTTTGCGGGACGGATTCTTGCTGCTGGGTGGCATCCCTAACTCGCAACACATTAAGTTCAAGTCAGTTGCACTCATGGCCAACAACTTTTGCCTCACCTCTTCTTCATTACCATTCTTAGCTTGTAAACGCAGTTCTTCATAAACTTCTAGAACATTAGCCGCCGATAGATTAACAGGTTTATTAACATCAGCACCCCTGGGAATATCCGAAGTTTTTGAGCCAGCAGAAATCACTCCCCGCTTGACTTGAGTCTCAAGCCGGGTTAATTTTCGAGCAACGTCCCGCAAGATTTCCTTAAGTTCGCCAATTTCCTCAACCAACCCCCCGCTTTCTTGTTCGGAAGCAGCCAAAATTTCTTTTTTACTCATTTCAGATACTCCTCACACTCGCGCCATAGTTTTTCAAATTCTCTAACTAATTCTCGCGGCAGTTCTCCCTCATTAATCGCCCGTTTTAGCCCGACGCTTTCCCGAATCGTCGATTCTAAAAATCTAACTTCTATGTTATTATCTTTGGATATCTCATCGCAAAGTCTCTTTACTTCTCTCATGTAAAACTGAACTTCATTTGTCAGCAATCCTCCATAGGTTTTAGCTTTATTCATAAAGACTGCTATCTTGGGAAACGGATAAGGCTCAATCCGTTTCTGAAGCGAGTTTAAAACTAAACTCAATCCCCTAGAACCAAAATAATCGGGATTGACGGGAATTAATATTAAGTCGCAGCAAGAGAGTACGCTGTAGGTGAGGAGACTGAAGGAAGGCGAACAGTCAAAAAGCATCAAGTCGTATTTGGGGAGATTGGCAGAGTTGGCGATTTTGCCGATGAATCGGCGGATGAAGTCTTTAACACTTTTCCCCTCAAATCCATCGATATCCAACCAATACAATTCTTCAACTGAAGGGACAAAATGCAACTGTTCGTCAATCTGATAAATGGTGTCGAAACCAACGGGAAATTTAAAATTCTGTCCGGCTTTTTTAAAGACTTCTAGGGCGTCGTAAATTGTAAGTCTATGCTTGAGAGATTTTTCGTACCACTTACCAAATTTGTCATCTAAATGACCTGTATTTTCGTTAAGTCCGATCGCCTCTGTGAGCGACATTTGCGGATCTAAGTCTAACATCAAGACTTCTAAGTCGGTTCCTTGGGATATAATATTTCCCAGACTCCAAGTGACGGTAGTCTTTCCGACACCGCCTTTGAAGTTGATTACGGCTATTGATTTAGGACTCATGGCTGGCTTTGTTTGGATTTTGCTCAAATATAAATTAAAACATATTGTGGCGGTTAGTCGATCGCGCGATCGGCCACTAGCGGAGCCCTCGAAGAGGATCGTAGGCCCGATGTGTCAATTCAGATGAAAAGAAAAGTGCGATCGAGAAATTAATAATAAAATAAACATCAAATTATGTCAAATAACCGGCAAGTAAATATTTACAGAGATAGATGCACAAATAAATCGGAATGCGTAAGCTGAAATTGCAGAATCATCAGACAAGGTATGACGCGAGAAGTTACAGATTCAGAAGGGATTGTTTGGAGTTGCCAAGAGGCATATTCTGGTCTTTATGACAAGCCCCTGAACCGCGAAAAAGCTCAAGTAAAAGGCTCGGATGATGCTTATTGGGTTGTCTGCACTCCGGCTGGCGGCGCAAAGTCCGTGCGGCTTCAGCTACAGGGCGATTGGGAAAATTCCTGTTCCGATGAGGCATTGCTAAGCTCGATCGAAACACAGCAGCAGGAAGATGGATGATAGTTCGATCGCTACTTTGAAACACGACTTACGCTTATCAACCGGGTTTTTCTGAATAGTCGATCGATGTAGGTTGGGTCCAACGCCAACTTGAAGTCTTTTTTGTGCAAGCGCGTTGCGGAGGGTTTATTCTTTAACCCAACCTACGTATATGATATGCGATAGATCGGGCGCGATCGAAGTTTTATTAAAGTAACATCAAGCACACAGCAGCAATCCTTCTCTATAAAGAGGCAATTACGCGGAAGTATTCCTAGAGTTGTCTAAAGTCGATCGCTCCCAAAAGTCGAATTTGCGACAGAAGATTTATGAAAATTCACCATTTAAATTGCGGGTGTATGTGTCCGATTGGCGGGGCGCTGTTTGATGGCTTCAGATGGAGTCTGACGGCGCACCTCGTTTGCCACTGTTTGCTAGTCGAAAAAATCGAGGACTTGTTCTCGCGGATATCGGCTTCGGAATCCGAAATATCGAGTCGCCTTATTCGCGTCTGATTCCGTTTTTTATTAATTTAAATCGCATTCAGTTCGATCGCAAATACACCGCAGTCGATCGAATCCAACAACTCGGATTTCCCCCCCGAAACGTGCGCCACATCGCGATCGCCCACCTCGATTTCGATCGCGCAGGCGGCAAGCGAGGATTTCCCAAAAGCGACGGTGCACGTAAAGCAGTTCCTGATGGAGGGCGCGCAACACCGCTTCCGCTTCATCGGGCGGGGGCGCTACCGCGCGCAACAGTGGGAGGATTCAAAATTTTTTTAGCGACGCACCATACCACTTCTAACGGGGATGAATAGCTTTCGCTTAAAACAATAGAAAATTTTCGATCGCTGCCTCGATCGCCGGCAATTTCTACCCGAGTTTGTGCCCGAGTAATTTTTTTATCGCAATTGTTCCCTATCTTAGATTATACCAATTTAAAAAAAAATGCAACAGTATTCTCGTCTTTTCCCTTTGCAATGGATGGTTAGGGGATCGAAAAGTGTTGCATAAGTTTAGAGAAATAGTTTTATAATAAAAAACAAGACAACAATAAGAGGTATCGAGAGCATGGTGACAAATATTGGAGGATTGCCAGTCAGAGAAGATGTTATCGTGACAATTGCTGGCACTGTATCGGGTTTCCGTGAAGATGAATTTTTACTCCGAGATAATACCGGCGAAATTTTGGTCGCACCGAGGAACGGAAACCAGGTGAATTTAAATATCGGCGATCGAGTAACTGTCGTTGGCGATCGCGACGATCTAGAAGATTTTGATGCTATTAGCATTACCCGTACCGACTCGCCACCACCCGTACAAAACTTGCCGCCGAATTCTGCGAACAATCAACCGCCAGCATCAAATACTCCTCCGATATCAGCTAATTTGAACAACAATTCCCTGCAAAATATTGGAGGATTGCCAGTTAGAGAAGATGTCATCGTGACAATTGCTGGCACTGTATCGGGTTTCCGTGAAGATGAATTTTTACTCCGAGATAATACCGGCGAAATTTTGGTCGCACCGAGGAACGGAAACCAGGTGAATTTAAATATCGGCGATCGAGTAACTGTCGTTGGCGATCGCGACGATCTAGAAGATTTTGATGCTATTAGCATTACCCGTACCGACTCGCCACCACCCGTACAAAACTTGCCTCCGAATTCTGCGAACAATATCATTGGCAGCGAGGGTAACGATAACTTATTCGGTGGAGAAAGTAATGATATCCTCACGGGAAAGCGCGGCCAAGATCGGCTATTTGGCAATCTAGGAAACGATACCATTTTCGGAGGAAAAGGCTCAGATACTTTGGATGGAGGAGGAGGAAACGATATCCTCAGAGGGGATATGGGACAAGATTTTCTCACGGGAGGAGCCGGGAATGATATCTTTGTCTTGTCATCCGCAAGTGCTGCCGCTAATTTAGATATTGCCGATCGCATTGTTGATTTTGAAACAGGTATTGACCGCATTCAACTTAGTCCGGGGTTAACTTTTGCTGACCTCAGTTTAGAAATAATTGACGGAGGTACTGTGATTCGATCGAATCGAGTCAATCTAATTTTGGGAATTGTTGATAACGTCACTCCTGGGATGCTTAGTGCCAATGATTTTTTTGCCTAAATCCTAAAATAAGTCAACGGGTCAGAGAACAAAAAAACCGAGTTTCTGCTTCTGACCCCGATCTTGTAATAAATGAATTGTGGATAATAGATGACTGAAATTTTGCCTTGGGGTCAACTCTTCGCGACGGATGCCGCAGGATTTATCATCAATGATTGCCATGCCGATAAAATACTGCCGCCTTGGAAAGCTTTAGTAGAAGAACTGAAACAAGCTTGTCTGAAAGTTTGGTCAAATCGCTTGCAGGGGCTTTATTTGCGCGGTTCTGTACCTCGCGGTTTGGCAATTCGGCTGGTTTCCGATTTAGACAGTTTTGCTATTTTGTCCGGCGAAATCACCGACAAAGATATTACTTTGTCTCGGAAGATTGGCCATCGACTCAATCAGCGTTACCTATTTTGTAAAAAAGTAGAAATTCAGCTATTAGATTTGTCAAATATCCAGCAACCTGATTCGATTTGGCAAACAGTTATCCAGACAGCCAGCTTGAAAATAGCCGGAGATATCAAATTCAACTTTCCCAAATTTAAGCCGGGAAATTCCCCGATCGACTATGCTGTTACTTGGGAAGCAGATTTAGCCAAAACTCTGGATATTTTACAAAAGTTATCCCCCGATCGGTTGAATTTTTCGGCTCAAGTAAAAAAACAATGTGCCTGGATTGCGAGGCGCGCGATCCGAACGGGGTTTGAGTTGGTTATGGAACAAGACCAAAGCTATACCGTAGATTTATATTATTGCTACGAAAGGTTTTCTGCTTATTTTCCCCAGCAACAGAGTGCGATGAAAAAGACTGTAGAATTAGCCCTAGAACCTAGTCAAAATCGCCCGGGTTTAATCGTATTTTTCCGGGAATTTGGCGGTTGGTTAGTTTCTCAAGTTCGCCAGGAATTTTACTCTTCAATAGAGGCCGAAGCTTCTACCAGTAAAATCCCCTGAGTCACTAACCGAGTTAAAAGCGGAATGACTTCTGTTTCTACATCCAGGGAGGGACACAAGTCTGCTAAATCTAGCAGGCTAAATCCTTCTGGCTGAAATAGTTTGGCTGTTAAATCCGCAGGAATTCCTTTGATATTCGCTTGTTTGGAGGCGATGGTAATTTTAGTTTCGTTTTCCCCCCTGGGTAAAATTTGAACCGGATGTAAGTTGGAACAAATAAACCGGGTTTCCAGTCCTCGATCGAAAATATTGCTGCCCAGTTGATAGGGAAAAGAAAATGGCAGCGGTGGGCGATCGCTGTAGTCTAAATAATCGAGATAGCGATCGATCGACTCCGGGGATTGCAGCCAGGAAATCAGGCGATCGCGCAACTTTTCTAAATCAGGTTGAACTGCTGCAACATCCCCTTGACGGATCGGCGGTAAACTTGACCGCCATTCTGAATTTTGCCGCAATTCTTCTCCCAGCCAATTCAACCAATCTAACCCGGTTTGACAATCAATTCCTAAACTTAAATGCAGGGAAGGAGAAGATTCATCACTTGACGGATTAGTACGGGCGATCGCATAATGCCAATGTCCCCTAGGAATATATAAAACATCTCCCGGTTTGAGGGTACATTGGAGATAAGGGGGTTCATCGGGAGGAATTTGTTGTGCCGATCGCATTGCAGAAACAGGAGAGGCGATCGTCTCTGGAAAAATCCACCATTCTTTCTCGCCCTCTATTTGCAAAACCAGCACTTCATGGGTATCGTAATGACAATTAAATCCCTTTTGGGAACGGGGCGAACAATAAAGATTAATCTGACTTCGATAACCTATTTCTTGACGGATATGGGCGGCAAATTCCCCTAATTCTGGAACCCGACTGTGTACGCTATTAATAATTAAGGTTGCTCCTTGCTGAAGCATTTCCAGCCATCGCTCCGCTTTGGCTGATGGTAGAGATTCTCCATCCAGGGAAAACCGCAAATCGGGATAATTAATTTCCTGGTAGTTCAACAAATTATTCAGCTTTTTCCAATCAAATAAATGCTGGAATTTAGCCGAATTGTTACCTGGGATAAATACAGCTTGCTTTGTCCAAAATTCTTGAAAAAATTTATCTACGGAATGGGGATGCAGCAGAACTTGTAAAAGTTTCATAAATTATATCCCGCCGTGCAAATAATAATTTGTGAGTTGTTTCCAGGTAGGTCAATTCATCGAACTGAGAACATTTGACCGCAGAATTCATGCTTTGAAAAATATGGGATGCTTCCAGAAGAATATCCCATATAAAAAAAGTTTTGTCCTGTATTTGATGGCAGATTTTATGCCTGCCGGGCTTGACGGCCTTGACGACCTCGATCGTAATCCTGACCTCGATCGTAATCCTGACCTCGATCGTAACCTGCATCAGCAACTAACATTAAGTAATCTGAGGAGTCTGAGTCGTTGGTTGCGAGGTTAACAACTTCTATTTCTATGCGAGAATTTGCGGTATTATCTTGTGAATAAGCACTCAAAGCTCCTTGAACTGGAGCGATTAAGAACAAGCTAGCTTTGGTACTTAAAAGACAAGCCAAGAGTAAATTGGAAGATTTGAGGTATGACATAACCTGGTAAGGATTTAAAAGGCATATTTTACGGTAGTATATGACAATTTTTAGAAAAAGTCAATCGATTTTAGATTTTAGATTTTAGATTTTAGATTTACTTGCGCGAGATAAATGCTCTTTCTTGAGGATTTTAGATTTTGGATTTTGGATTGATTCCACGGATAAATCACGTGGCGAGTACCACCTTTGAAATTATTGGTCAATGAAGGGAAAAACCCGGTTTCTGGCTACCCCACGACAAGCAAAGAAACGGGGTTTTTCGCAGATTTTACGAGGTGTGACGAGTATTCAAGGGAAAACCCCGGTTTCTGATTGCGCGAGAAGCAAAGAAACGGGGTTTTTCGCAGATTTTACGAGGTGCGGCGAAATATTCAAGGGAAAAACCCGGTTTCTGGCCACCCCGCAAATCTAAGAAACCGGGTTTTTCGCAGATTCTACGAGGTGCGGCGAGTATGCTCGAAAAAACCCGGTTTCTGGGCCCCCCGCGAGAAGCAAAGAAACCGGGTTTTTGGGAGTTTCTACGAGGTGCGGCGAAGTATTCAAGGGAAAAACCCGGTTTCTGGCCACCCGCGATTTGAGATAAAATATAGACAAGCCCTCAACATAACGAACAATGACTCTAGCTAACTATCAACTTTCCCTAAACTTTGAACAAATCTTAGCCCTAGTCAAACAACTGCCTTATCCAGAAAAATTGCAGTTATGTCAATAGCTGGAAAAAGAAGTATTAAACAGTAAATTAACTGTTCTTACAGAAGCCCTAGAAGATATAGGGATGGAAAATGCTATCCAAGAAGGCGAAAATACTGAAACAGTCAGTCGCTATCGAATCTTCCAAATTCTCAAACAACAAGCATGAATCTTGAATTTAAAAATAGTTTTGAAAAGGATTTGCTTAAGATTCTTGATGCAGACTTATTTCAAAGAATTCATGAAGCTATCGAAGAAGTTGAGAATGCAGAAAAATTTATAGAAACATAATTATTCAAAATATAGTAAAGCACTGATTAAAACATTCGTGTCTAGTACAAATCTACTCGTCATTATTATCTGCTAAAAGCTCTTGTAAAATTTCTGGTGTTAAGCCTCGCTGCGCGGCTCTGTCAGAAATTTCTGCCATAACCTGGGTTAAAGTTTTGTTGTGTAAATTTTGTCTAAAAAACAATTGAATAATCGAACTTAACTCTTGCTGAGTCTTAAGACTGGCTTCTTCAAACGCTGTCTTAATATTGTCATCAACTTGAATCGTAATTATTGCCATAGACCTTAAAAACAGTTAACAGTTGAGAGTGAGATTTTTAGGATGGGGATTTACACCCCACCCTAGAATGGTTTTACCGTTTGACCAACTTCTTAGAAACCTTCCGCAAGCGAATTGATTGTGGCGTTACTTCCACCAATTCATCCTGACCGATGTACTCCAAAGCGCGCTCCAAACTCATATCGACTGGTGCTTGCAATTGCGCCAATTCTTCACCGCCAGATGCGCGGTGGTTTGTCAACTGCTTCGACTTACAGATATTCAGCTCCATGTCATCATCTCGGTTGTTTTCTCCGATAATCATCCCTCTGTAAACCTTGGTTCCGGGGGTAATGAAAAACACGCCGCGGTCTTCAGCATTTTTCAGTGAATAAGTAGTTGCAACTCCTTCTTCAAAGGAAATCAATACTCCGTTGCGACGGGCGACAATTTCTCCACCGAGGGGGCGATAGTCGAGGAAGCTGTGGTTCATAATTCCAGCGCCGCGAGTCAAGCGCATAAACTCGCCTCGGAATCCAATCAAACCGCGAGCGGGGACCGAAAATTCGATTTGGGTGCGACCGGTGCTGCTGACGTGCATATCTTGCATTTCAGCTTTCCGCTGACCAAGGCGTTCGATGCAGCCGCCGACTGCTTCTTCGGGTACGTCTAACACCAAACATTCAAAGGGTTCGCAGGGACGACCGCCGACTTCGCGGAAGATTACTTGGGGCTGGGATACTTGAAATTCGTATCCTTCGCGACGCATATTTTCGATCAGGATTCCGAGGTGGAGTTCGCCACGGCCGGATACGAGGAATTTGTCGGGAGAGTCGGTTTCTTCGACGCGCAAGGCGACGTTAGTTTGGAGTTCTCGCATTAGCCGATCGCGAATTTGCCGAGATGTCACAAAACTTCCTTCTTGACCGCAGAACGGCGAATCGTTCACGGAGAAAGTCATCTGCAAAGTTGGTTCGTCTACCTTGATTAAAGGCAGCGCTTGCGGGTCGTTCGGACAGGTAATTGTTTCGCCAATATAGGCATCAGCAAAACCGGCAACGGCGACAAGATTACCAGCAGAAGATTCTGGGATATCAATCCGCTTCAGGCCTTCAAAGCCCATCAATTTGGTAATTTTTGATTTGACAAGCGCGCCGCTTTCTGTGATTAAGACTGCTTGTTGACCGATTCTAATCGTGCCGTTGTGGATGCGGCCGATGACGATACGACCGACGTATTCTGAGTAATCTAATGTGGTTACTTGCAGTTGTAGTGGCTTGTTGGGGTCGCCTACGGGGGGTGGTACGTGGTCGAGGATTTCTTCAAAGAGGGGCTTCATATCTACCCCTTCGTCTTCGAGGTGTTTTTTGGCGTAACCGGTTAAGCCGGAACCGAAGAGATAGGGAAATTCGCACTGATCGTCGTCAGCACCTAGTTCAAGGAACAGATCCAAAACTTTATCGACGGCTTTGTGGGGGTCGGCTCGATCGCGATCGATCTTATTCACAAAGACGATCGGGCGCAGTCCTTTTTCTAGGGCTTTTTTGAGCACGAACCGCGTTTGGGGCATCGGGCCTTCGTTGGCGTCTACGATCAGCAAACAGCCGTCAACCATGCCGAGAACTCGTTCGACTTCTCCGCCGAAGTCCGCGTGTCCGGGGGTATCGACGATGTTGATCAGGGTTTCTCCGTACCTGACGGCGGTGTTTTTGGAAAGGATGGTAATGCCGCGTTCGCGCTCGATGTCGTTGGAGTCCATGACGCAATCTGGGATTTCTTCCCCTTCGCGGAAGATCCCGGACTGTCTGAGGAGAGCGTCCACAAGGGTGGTTTTGCCGTGATCGACGTGAGCAATGATGGCGACGTTGCGAATGGGAAGACTCATAATGCGTCTGGAACGTTAAACGGATCGAACTAAAGATTTCTTAATAATTGTAGCGCATGGAGTCAAGGGGCGATCGGGCAATCTGCGGGATTGGCCTCTTGCCTGACTTACTGAGACCCGCATTTTTATAATTTGAGTTATAATAAGCACCAGTGTCTGCGAATCGCGATCGCGGTAGCTCAGCAGCGCTATAGAGCTTATACGCTGACATGTAAAGCATTTAACTTCAGCTAAGCAGGGTCTTTGTATCCAGGAGTTTAAAAAGTGGTAACAATTATAACCAGAGCAGACGATTCGCGGTTTCAACAAGGGCAAATCACCTATCAAGGCAGATATTTAGATGAAATAGTAGCGTTGTTCCCTAATTTCCCAGCTATCACTCTTGACTCTATTGAAGATGTAATAGGTATTTATTGGAAAAAAGAGGAGAATATTCGGAAAGCTAAACAACTCAGAGTAAGTTCGTTTTATCGAACAGACACGCAAGTAATCATTCGGTTTTCTGTTGTAGCTGATTTAAATATTACGTCGGGGGATTTTTACAAACGTCTTCGGGGGCAAATGATCGGGGCAGGAGCGCTCGAACAAGGTGCTTATTTACCTTTCTGCTGTGTGCTGGATAACGACCAAATGAGAGCTGTAATGAAACCACCTAATTCTGGGGATTCAACTCTAACAAATGAAATTAACTTGTTGAAAAATCGCAGTGATTGGGGCGGTATATATAACAAGTTTTCCCCCCTGGATCGTCTCAGCCAGCACCCCCTATGGACAGATGCCGAAATCTTGAGCGAAGTCGGATTTGCCTGTGGGAAGTTAGCCGAGGTTTCGGTAGAAGATATTCCTCGAAAAGAGCCAGAAAAGACTGAATTTTTAAATCGCAAGAGTAAGTATCGCAGTGAAGCGGAAATGCTGCGCCTGCGGTGTGTCGAATTACTGCCGAACAATCCTACTTATTTAGCAAATTTAGCATATTTACACTATCAGAATGCGATGGAACTAAAAACACCTAGAAATAGGCGTGATGGAAAACTTCGACAAGAGGCAGAGCGAGCAATTAAATATTACGATATGGCAATTTCCCTAGCTCCTAATCGCATCAAAGACCACTACCGAAAGGGATATTTACTTGCAGAAGTCCTACCTAACACCTATTGGAAAGAGCGAAATTTAGAACTTGCAAAACAAAAACGTCTAGAAGGAATTGAATCTTTCGAGAAAGCTCTCCAAATTTGGGAATCACTAGATCCTACCAATCCACAGCAAAACCGAGAGCGCAGCCGTTGTCGCAAAGAATATATCAAGTCGCTATACAGCCTCGGCTCTGCCTACTATCAAATGATTGTCAATGAGTGGGACAAAGCAGTTTTTGCATTGAGATTGCGTCACAATATTCGTGAGGAAGATTGTATTACTTACGTTCCCAAAGATTTAGAAAATGCTAACAATGCGTGGCGATATTTTTATAAATGTTGGGAATGTGACAGGCCGGAGGGTGAATCTGCCACAACTGCAATAAATGGTGTTTGTGAGGGTGTTGAGAAGTTGTATTCTCTCGGCAAAACGGCATTTGTTCAATACTGGATTTTGAGCGGTTACGGTCAGTCAGACAAACCCGAAGCTATTGATTATCGCGACCAAGCGGAAAAGTATTTAGTTCAGTCGCTCAACTTGCCTCGTTCTCAGGAAAAGCAAAGGCAAAAAAAAGATTATATCGCTGAACGGCTGGCAAGACTTTACATCACCAAAGAAGAGTATGCAAAGGCTATTCAAATCATTGAAAAGTACCGAGAGCGTAAATTAGACTCCTATGTAATTCATACTTTATCTCTGGGACTAATATTGTTAGGTAGATCGGAGCAAGCAGAAAAAGAATTACAAGCAGCGCTAAATGACAAAGGAAATGTAGATCAAAAAACTTCTAAGTTTTTAATGGGTTGCTCTTTTTTGGGCGCGGGTAAATTCGACCGGGCAAATCAAGTATTTCAGGAACTAAAACAGGAAAAAGAAAAAGATATATTTCTAATTGGAGAAGCATTTGCTGTGGCGAAGTTGAACAGAACAGCAGATGCGATCGAGTGTCTGAGGCAAGCTAATGAAATGAATCCTTGGCGGCTCTCTGTAGGTAAAAGTTTGGAGCAATTGTCAAAGGGAAAGGTTCGCGCCGTGAAGCCCTCTAGATCGCAAAGGGCATTAGATGTGGAAAGCTGTAGGGACGTAGATGTGCACGATTCCGATGGCGAGGGATTAGAGTATTATAGAGCGGTAATGCAGGATGTTTTCGGCTACGATCCAGACGAAACCGACGAGACTTTTGAACAATATTTGGATACTCATGGATATTAGTAGATTCAATTTCCTTAACTCCGTCAAGACTTGTAGTCATTAGAATACAGGGGTCGATAAAATGCCTAAAAGTGTCCCTTACCATCCGTTTAAAATTAAAACTCTCAAAGACCCCAATTTTTCTGCTGGCTACCTCACAGAGATATTTGAGGAAGAATCAGGAGATTTGGAATTAGGAATCATGCTCAAAGCACTTCGAGATGTATTTGAGGCTCTTGGGGAACCAATTATGTCAGATGAGTAGGCCTCATTGCATCTGGAAAAATTAGCTGTTTTGCTGTCGCATCATGGAAGCGTGACAATTTATGCTTTGGCTAATTGGCTGAAGGTTTTGGGATTGAAGTTAACAGTTGCGGTTGATGAAGGGGAGAAAGGGGAAGACGAAGGTTCGGTTAGTGATGTTGCAGAATTAGCTGAGGTTAGTAAGGTTTGATTTTGGGAGCTCGCTCTTTTTATTAACCGGAGATGAACGCACATTAACGCGCTATGGGAGAGGATAATGCGATCGCCCCTTCTCAAAAAGCCGCTAAACACTCTTTCGCTACACAATAAATATTCCGCAGCCACTTTACCTGCGATGCTAACAACCCTTGCTTAATCTTACCTACTAATTTGCCCCAGTTGTAGAGTTCTTCCACACTACGAGACTGGCGAAATTTCCCCTCATAAAAATCTACCCAAAATATCGGTGCTCGGTGTTGGCTGCTTCTCCAGCGTTTCCGCCACCGAATGCAATCTTGCAGCGTCGGCGGTTCGACTCCTAAAATTGGCGGCATATCTCCGTAGCTGACAAACCGACTAATCCCAACTCCCACAACGTGGATGACGTAAGCCCAGCAGCGAATGTCCCGAATCTGTTCGGGCTTGACTTTCAAGACTTTGGCCACTGCTTCTTTGGTTACAAAGCGAGCAAGTGGATTTATTTGCTTGGCTTCTGAGTTTTGTTTTGGTATCATGGTTGGTGACTCGGTGACTCCGACTTGTTTGGGGTGACTGCGACTTGTTTGGGGTGAATCCGACTTGATTTTGGGTGAATCCGACTTTTTGTTGGTGAATCCTACTTTTTGTTGGTGAATGCCAAATTGTCGGTCATTTGAATAAATAGCTGTTCGCTCTTCAGTTTTCGAGGCCGGGGGGCGATCGCTATTTATGATGTAAATATTTTAAGACCAATACTGGCCTGTTGTCAAGAATGGGATTGATTAAGTTGCGGATTCGAGAGCTGGCTGCCGAGAAGGGTTGGACTTTGACAGAGGTTTCTGAGCGATCGGGAGTTCACTACAGCACGCTTAAGAATTATGCTCGTTCGCCCGGGTTAGCAACGGTTGACGTTACTCATTTGCAAAAATTAGCTCGAACTTTTGACCTGTTGATTGAAGATTTGTTTGATGTTGTGGAAGATTAGGCCCCGGGAGTGCGGTTGCGGTGGTCGGCGCTTTCAATCTCATATATACTATAGGTGAAATTTCACCCTAATGTCAAGAGGCGAATTGGTTAAATTGCGGATCAGAGAGTTTGCTGCTAGGGAAGGCTGGACGCTGAAGGAAGTAGCCGATCGCTCTGGAGTATCCTACAATACTGTTAAAAGTTATGCCCGATCGCCCGGTATGGCAATGGCTGACATCGGTGCTCTGCTAAAATTGGCGCGGACGTTTGATGTGTCGATCGAAGAATTGTTGGATTTTGTCGAACAACAGTAACAAATTACACTTAAAATAAACCAGCGCCACCAACGCCAACCAGTTCGACATCGCAGGGACGATCGACTGTGGGCCCAAGCAACAGATGCGAGAGTTGGCGGATGGGACGGGGCGAAGTGTGAAAGAGATGATATATTCTCAGCGGCAATTGTAGCTGTTCGATCGCCCATATCGATCTACAATTTGTAACGTTGAGCCTTATTGAAGTGCAGGAGTGGAGCTGGCTTGGATAACGCTAGTCTGTCAAGAAAACCCCCGCAAGCCTCGGAGCTTGTCGCCGACGAAATTCCAGAAGCAGTGCGAGATCACCCATACCCAGAAGCAGGGCAGAGTCAGTCTAAGAAAAAAGGGCTGATTTGGAAACTGCTAGGGTTGGCCGCCTTAGCCTTTGGGGTCAGCATCTGGCTGCACCTCAACTTTAACTTGTTCCCAGCCACCAGTCAGGCAGAGCAAACTCAACAAGACTCAGCGCCCACCAGTTCCGCGTCTCCGTCTGTCCCGAGTCCAGCTACCACCCCAAAAGTCCCCGCACTCCCAGAAAACCTGCTGGGACACTTGCCGTACCCAGAAGCACCAGCCAAAGACTTGGTAAGCGTCACCTCCGACGGTAGCGTCAAACTCCGCACCTCAGCAGCAGCAAAATATCAGGAAATGGTCAACGCCGCCGCAGCATCAGGCATCTATTTCGCTCCCATATCCGGCTTTCGCTCGCTGCAAGACCAACAGCACGTATTTTTTGATGTGAAAGCCGAACGCAGGCAAAACGCCAGCAAGCGAGCCGAAGTCAGCGCCCCTCCAGGTTACAGCGAACACCACACCGGTTATGCGATCGACATCGGCGACGGCAGCGCCCCGGAACACAACCTCAGCCCCAGTTTTGAAAATACCGAAGCATTCAAGTGGTTAGAAGCCAACGCCGTCGCCTTCAGCTTTGAAATGTCCTTCCCCAGAAACAATCGCCAAGGCGTCAGTTACGAGCCTTGGCACTGGCGGTTTGTGGGCGACAAGCAAAGCCTCGAAACTTTCTACAAAGCTCATTCGATGAAAAAGTAGAAGGAAGAAGGAAGAAGGAAGTTCGGCAACGGATTCGCTTGCGCGAGATGTAACGGATGTAACGGATGTCCGTCAGAAGAAGGAAGAAGGAAGAAGGAAGAAGGAAGATTTTCCACATCTCCCACTGCCCCACTCTCCCACTGCCCCACTATCCTACTCTCCCATTCCCCTACTCCTCCACTCCTCCACTCCCCCCCACTCCGTTGAGCCAAACTCGTGATTGCAATCTATCCAGGCAGCTTTGACCCCATTACCTTCGGTCACGCAGACATTATCGAGCGGGGATCTAAACTGTTCGATCGGGTAATTGTTACCGTAGTCAGAAACCCCAGCAAAACCCCTCTCTTCACCGTAGAGGAACGGATCGAGCAGATCCGGCGCTCTACCCAACACTTGCCAAATGTAGAAGTAGACAGTTTTGAGGGTTTGACAGTAAACTATGCTAAGATTCGACAAGCCAAAGTGCTGCTGCGGGGGCTCCGGGTATTAACAGATTTTGAAATGGAACTCCAGATGGCCCACACCAATAAAACCCTTCTGGGTGAAATTGAAACAGTTTTTTTGGCAACTTCTAACGAGTACAGCTTTTTAAGTAGTAGTGTAGTTAAAGAAATAGCCAAGTTTGGTGGCTCCGTAGATCATCTTGTTCCGAAACACGTCGCCCTAGATATTTACAAATGTTACGCCAGCAGGAACCAACTCGCATCGAACCCGACATTACCGGACGCGGCACTGAGAACGAATCACCTCAGAACACAGCCACCTTCGGAGATCCCACCCGAACCGCAGGAGTAGACATCCAGCGGGAATTGAATCGGCTTGAGGAAATTGTTCTCGACAGCCCGCGAATTCCCATGACCAGACGCACTCTGGTGGATGAAGAACAGTTGCTCGATCAGTTAGACTTGGTGAGGCTAAATTTGCCGATCGCCTTTCAGGAAGCCGAGACGATCATCCGGCACAAGGACGACTTGCTTCAAGAGGCAGAACTTTACGCTCAGGAAGTGATAGAAGCAGCAGAACAGAGAGCGGCAGAAATTTTAAACGATATGGGCCTGCTCCAGCAGGCGAAGATAGAGGCAGATCAGTTGCGCCAGCAAGTTTTGCTCGACTGCGAGGCAATTCAGCAGGCGACGCTGGCGGAAGTCGAACAAATTCGCTACCAGGCTCAAGAGGAATTGGAAGAGATGAGAGTCAGGGCGATGGCTGAATGCGAGGAAATTCAAAACGGAGCCGATGATTATGCCGACCAAGTGCTCGATAATATCGAGCACAAGTTGAGCGATATGCTGCGCGTGATCCGCAACGGGCGCGATCAGTTGGATAGTGTTTCTGCGTCCCACATTCATCACAACAACGGTTAGCCCACAGTGAACTCATTGCTTGAACATTTCTAAAAGTCTACCTAATTTAGGTAGATTTTTTTTCGCAGTAGATTTTTTTTCGCAATAGTCTCTATAGCAATCCTCGCATAATTTGTGAATTTCTTACTCCCTCCCCGAAACCGCGGGGAGGGTTGGGATGGGGTAAAAAATTTACGACTCTTTTAGGATTGCTATATAGCACTCCTCGCATCATTTGCATAATTATTGTAGGGGCAATCCCACGCCCGGTTGCCCGATAGATAGGGGGTAGGCACTCTTAGGAATGAGAATTAAATAACTTCCACTCTTGAAAGTGGGATGGGCGGGACGCCCGTCCGTTTTGGACGGGCTATAAGAGCCCATCCCACAATAACAATTAAAATTGTAAGTTATTTAATTCGCGATCCTTAGCACTACCCCAACAAATTTATCTGAATCATTTAGGATTGCTATATGTGTTGTTAGTGTTTTATAAGTTTATTGACGCGGTAAATCCCCTGCTGAAGCTCGGCTTTTTAGTTACGGGGACTTTGTTAGGTTGTTGGGCGATTATTTACCTGTTGCAGAAAGTTTTGCCCAAAAATTACAGCCAGTACATTTTGGGAATTTAATCAAATTTTGTGTTTCAGCGGATGTCTTCATAAAACTGCTTGAGATACCGGGGAGAAACGCCAAAGCCCCACAAAAAACCAATCGCAAGATAGATCGCAATAGCTTTAAATTCGCCCCAACTCGCAACTCGTCGATCGCTACTTTCCACTACCCGATTGACTAACTTAAGTCTCCCGCGTCGCACTAACTTCAAACACAAATCCGCTTCCTCCATAATTGGCAGCGCAGCATCGAAACCCTCGCATTCCCAAAAATCGGTACGGCGACAAAAAATAACTTGGTCGCCAAACAGCAGGCGCAATCCTTGGAAAAATAAATGAGGTCGAAATAACAGCGGCGCGTAATAAGTTTTGAGGTAATTGTGGAGGGAAAAACCCCATTTTGTTTGCTGCGAACCAGCCATCAGGGAGATAAACCCGCCACCGGAAATTTCGGCATCGGACAATGTTTTCTGGATAACTGCTACAATGTCGTCGGGAACTAAAGTATCGGCGTGCAGAAAGCACAGAATTTCACCGGTGGCGACTTGAGCACCTAAGTTCATTTGCAGGGAACGTCCGGCTATACTGCTAGAAATAACGCGGATGCCGGCGGAAAGTGCGATCGCCGTTGTGTCGTCTTGACTGCCGCCGTCTACCACCAACACTTCCCAAGCGGGAGGATTAAGGATGCTGAGTTGGCGGAGGGTGCGTTTCAGACAAGTCGCTTCGTTGAGGGCTGGGATGATAATAGAAACGCGATCCATCGGGTTGAAATTTATGCCAGAGATATTATAATAAAAAACTGTGGCGATTCACAACTAACGAGAACATAGAACTTACGCGCGCGGATTCAGAAACCTGGTGTCGGCCTGCGAACTCGTCAATCGATTTTCGATTTTCGATTGTAGATTTTCGATTGACTTGCGCGAGATAAATGCTCTTTCTTGAGGATTTTCTATTTTCGATTGTGGATTGATTCCACGGGTAAATCACGTGGCGGGTACCACATGAAGAAATTCTTGGTCACGAAACATCCGATTTTCTACAGAAATTGGTTTTTTTGGCGTCAGTCCTATAAAATCACGCAAAAGTGCAATCGCCATCTATATTTTCCACTAATCAGGAATGAAAAAATCGTGCAGAAAACAGAAGTAAAAAATGATTTAGAATTTTACGACGAAAATGCTGATAATTGGTGGGACGAAAAATCTAAAATCTATGCTCTTTACCACCTAAATAAACCCAGATTTGAGTTTTTTGACAGACACGCGACTAATTGGCAAGGGCTGAAAACCTTAGATGTCGGGTGCGGGGGCGGCTTTTCTTGCGAGTTTATGGCCGAGAGAGGTGCTATTGTTTCTGGAATAGATCGATCGGAGAAATGTATTGTAGCCGCTCAAAATCACGCAGTTACCAGCGGTTTTGAGATTGACTACAGGCAAGGTTTTGCCGAAAATATGCCCTACGATGACAATACCTTTGATGTGGTAATTTGCGTGGATGTTCTAGAACACGTTGCTGATTACAAACAAGTTGTGTCTGAGGTTCACAGAATTCTGAAGCCTGGAGGATTGTTCTTTTTTGATACCATCAATCGAACTTTTTCCTCGCAAGTGGTGATGATTGGCCTGATGGAAAATATTTTGCAAGAAATTAGGCGGGGGGTTCACGATTGGGAAAAGTTTATTACGCCGGAGGAACTGTCTGCGGTAATGCGAGATACGGGTTTTGGCAATATTGAAATTAAAGGTTTTGATATGTTTGGAGAAATGGGTTCTGTTTTAGCCCAGATGCACGGTTTTTGGGGGAATTTTACACGCGGAAAGCAGTTGTTTCCTTCCGGGGCAGTTTTCAAACAAGCGGCTCAACTTTTAACAGTTAATTTCGCTAACTATATTGATTACAAAAAGTCTGGGTTGTTTAAAATCCAAATCAATGAGGATACGTCGATTATGTATGTTGGCGTTGGGGCGAAGAATTAGTCGGTTGATTGTTGATTGTTGTCATTAGGGGCGAGTTTGAGACGGATTTGGGCGATCGACAAATCCGGCTATAACCCGCCTCTATTGCATTTTTTAGGGTACGCACGCAGCGGTACACCTTATCCTGTTGAGTGCAATACACATATTCCGTAGGCACTGCGCCGTATCCTTACTGTATTGCGGGCAATTGAGAATTGCTATATTGGCGATCGCACTACAAATATAATTTTAAGACCTAATTGCAAATAATTACTAACTATTTTTTAAGTTAAGCCCTTGCGTCGCGCTGTCTTAGCGTCCACAAACACCGCTCCGTGTGAATTTGGGGCTGCTTGTGCTGAGTTTAAACCTAGTCTGACAGCATTATGTAACAAATCTTAATGGTAGACTCTTGACAATTTATCTAAATTGCATGGTAGCTTATTGAATATTAATTGCAATAAGTGCCGGAAGTTAACAGTACCTGGAGGTCAATCACCGTGACAGCAGCAATAGTTTCCGCATCCGCCGATCGAATCAGCGACGGACAACCCGCCGACAGCCAAAAACTGATGAGTTTGGGTAAAAATTCCGAAATACCTGACCTCGATAACTCCAAAGATGTAACCCTCGCCGTCTTAGAAGGAGGGGGAACTCTCACGGTGTGCTCGCGAACAGTCACTTTAAAACCCGGAGTATTTGTGTTTGTACCCGCAGGCATCCCGCGCAGTCTAAAAGTACAAACGACGCTGAATCTGTTACTAATTGACGGAGAAGCAGACCCAGATATGAGCGAGTCAGCTTGGTTGATGAATTTTCAAATTTAACCCAATGAAAAAACAGTGTCCTTGCTGTCTTGACTCCCTGATTTCTCAGGTTTGCCACAATCGCGTCTACTGTTTTTGCATGAATTGCAGGCAGGAAATGCCAAATCCTGACTCAAAAAAAAGAAATCTCAAACCCTGTCAACTTTTACCTTCGGAGTAACAATGTCGAAATCAATTGGTCTTTTCTACGGAACTACAACTGGCAAAACTGAGTCTGTGGCTGAAATGATTCGGGATGAATTTGGTGGCGATATCGTGACTTTGCACGAGATAGGTAGCATTGAAAATGATGATTTTGCTGAATACGAATGTCTGATTATCGCTTGTCCGACTTGGAATATCGGCGAACTGCAAAGCGACTGGGAAGGTTTTTTCCCAGAACTTGATGATATTGATTTTAGCGGCAAAAAGGTGGCTTATTTGGGAACTGGCGACCAAGAGGGCTACCCGGATAATTTTATGGATGCCATGGGGGTTTTGGCTGAGAAAATCACGGAACAGGGCGGCGAAACTGTTGGCTATTGGCCGATAGACGGCTATGATTTTAATGAATCTAAAGCGGTAGTTAATGGCAAATTTTTTGGTCTTGCGATCGATGAAGACAACCAATCCGATCTGACGGAAGCACGGGTAAAATCTTGGGTATCTCAACTCAAGACAGAATTTGCGATCTAGGATTAATGGTGGGCAGGTTTTGCAATTACTCGTTACCAGGATCTGCCTCCAATTTTACTCAGCGATGCAAAGCCTTTGGACATCGGTTCCCAAGAAGAGTCTGGGAACCAGTTAAAATTATTAATAGCTCCCTTTTCTAACTTAAAAGTGATGAGATATACTTCAGATGATGTGCTATGGCTAAGTGCCAGTCCGAGTTTGCAATTATTCGATATTTCTCTCATTAACTACTTAAATCATTCAGTACCAATACAAATATGGGAATACGAACAAACGGAAGATGAAGCTTGTTCTTTAGATGTCGCTGTTGAGCTACTACATCACTATTTGAAAGCGCGGAATAGCCCAATTCATCTAATCGGTCACAGTACCAGCGGACTAATTGGTTTAATGTATGCCCGCCGCTATCCTCACAAAGTCAGCTCTTTGGGACTTTTAGCTGTCGGCTTGCCATCTGCTATTAATTGGCAAGCTCATTACTATACACATCTTTCAGCTTTTTCCTGGAGCCGCAAACAAATTTTAACTCAAATGGTTGGCGATATGTTGGGAGAACAAAATCAGTATATTAATCAAAAATTTGTATCATATTTTGAAGAAGATTTAGCACTTTCGCCTTCGCCTCACTCGTTATTTAGTACGACTAATTTATCCGATGGGGGTGTAGAAGTACCTTTGTTGTTATGCAGTAGCAAGACGGACTTTGTAGTATCTCCTATTGTCATGCGCCCCTGGCTTAAGTTTCTGAAAAAGGGCGATCGACTTTGGGAATGTAAAGAGGGTAGGCATTTTTTTCATCACTTCTATCCAGAACAAGTTGGGGAAGAAATACTAAACTTTTGGCTGTCTCTACACAGCCGCCAACCGATTTTAGATTTGAGGTTCTAGATTCGCGCCACTATTGAGATAAATAACTAACAAGTTTTGGGGTGCTAAAAGCAGTCTCCTCGCCAGCCTGCCAAAATTTACTACAGATTCAACTCTTTATATATCAAGACTTTGCAGCAGTAGCAGCTCCCCGTAATGAAAATTTACGGTTAATGTATTATGATATATTAATGAGTCTTATTCTTAATAATTATGAAAAATATAAGGAGTGCGATCGAGGGCGACAACAGCTCAATCAAGAGCCCGCCGTACTTTCGAGTACCGCTGAGCCTCAAAATTATCCTGCCGTTTCTAAGTGTATCCGTCACTCTATTGTTATTAGTCATACACACAGTCAAAATCGGATTTGCCAACACTCTCGAAAAAGGAGTGCGCGATCAAGTTGAAAACCAAGCATTGTTAGCCGTGCGAGACTTCAAAAGTCGATCGACTCAATTGATAATGCAAGCCAAACTGCTATCAGAAGAAGCCCAACTTATTCGCGCTATAGAAAAGAAAAACACAGACATCTTGCGTCAAGATATATTATCTCTAAAAACCACATTTAAACTAGATTTAGTCAAAGTAGTAGATGGGCGGGGCGAAATGGTAGCAGAGTTGCGAGAAGATTCGCTCATAGATAAGAAGTTAATCAATAGCGCAGCGATAAATTCAGCACTTAAAGGCTTAGAAAAGTCAAATTTTGTCAGCATTGATGGCAAAGCGCAAGCATTGCTAGTAGGATTTGCACCGATTAGAAGCAAGAATAGGATAATTGGTGCTGTACTCGTCGGTGACTTAGTGACAGACGAACAATTGCATAAAATCAACATTGACACTAAGAGTAAAAACTACTTCGCAATCTTTAAATCAGGAGAATTAATTGCTACTGATTTTCCCCAAATTCGCTCTAAATCTTGGAAAAAACCTACACCACAGACATCGACTACTAAAATAGATATTGAGCGCCTGTCTTACATAATGAAAACGGTAGAAATCTCCGAAATAGGCGATAGCATAGCTCTAGGTGTGTTTAGCCCAATGGCGACAGTGCAGCAAACGCAATTAACTTTATCTCAACGGCTAGATAGTTTCTTTTGGGCAGGGGTAATTCTAGCCACGATTGTTGGTGCTGTAGTTAGCCGAATCATCGGAAAACCAATTCTAGATTTAACTCAAAATGTGAATTGGATGGCAAGCAATGAATACTTTTCTGGTAGAGTACCCATTCCTTCCTCTGATGAGGTAGGTCAACTTGCGGAAGCTTTCAACTGTATGATAGAACAAGTAGAAAATCGCGATCGTACACTAAACCTACAATTGCACCAACTGCAACAAACGCTTCACGATTTAAAAAATGCCCAATCTCAACTAATTCAAGCCGAAAAAATGTCCAGTTTGGGGTTGATGATGGCTGGTATTGCTCACGAAATTAACAACCCAGTTAACTTTATTTATGGCAACCTTTCTCACGCTAACCAATATACTCAAGATTTGCTCAGGCTTGTAGGACTTTACCAGCAGGAATTTCCGAATGCAAGCGCGCCGATTCAAGACTGCATCGAGGAAATTGAACTCGACTTTTTATCAGAAGATTTGTCGAAGTTACTATCTTCGATGAAAATGGGTACTGAGCGAATTCAGCAAATTGTTTTGTCCCTGCGAAACTTCTCTAGGTTAGATGAAGCTGAAATGAAACCTGTCGATATCCATGAAGGAATTGACAGCACTCTATTAATTTTAAATAGCAAAATCAAAACAGCGATTAAAGTAATTAAAAATTATGGGAAATTGCCCTTGGTAGAGTGCTATCCGTCGCAGTTAAACCAGGTATTCATGAATATCATAGCCAATGCTGCTGATGCACTGTTGAGCAATCCAAATCTGCGAAACAATGAGATTGAAATCCTCACAGAAATAGCAGGAGTAAATCAAGTGGTGGTGAAGATTAGAGATAACGGTAATGGGATTGACCCGGATGCAATCAATAGGCTATTTGACCCATTTTTTACCACTAAACCTGTGGGTAAAGGAACTGGTTTAGGGCTGTCAATTTCCTACCAGATAATCGAGAAGCATCAAGGGAAAATAGAAGTGAATTCGGAAATAGGGCAGGGAGCAGAGTTTGTGATTTATTTGCCGATTAAAGCCCGCACCCAAGAAGCCGCTTGTTTGTGCCAGAGTTAATAGGGCTCGATCAATTTAATATCAGTTAGTGCATCTATGTTTTATGATTTTTTAACTGGTTCCCAGGCTCTGCCTGGGAATCAATATCTAGAGGCTCTGCCTCACTATCCTAGCAGGAAAATTGGAGGCAGAGCCTCCGGAGATGCGTTACTAGGCAGAGCCTAGTAACGAGTAATACCGTGATTAATTGTAGGGAGACGGCACTGCCATCTCCTGATTTGTTAATGGCAAGTTGCAGAAACTGGCTCTTTTGCTGACACCGACTCGCCAGGATTTACCCATACATAAATCTCCGTTGCATCGTCGGCGCAACTGCCACACCCGCCGCACTTTTTTGCTTCTGCCATTTTGCTAATTCTGCCTTTGCGAATTAGGCGATTTAACATTCCGCGCAAAGCATCACCATCCATGCGAAAGTGGATTTTTAGATCCGCGATAGAGGCTCTTTTGTTGTCAGCAATAAATTTTTGGATTTCGCTTAAAATCATGGCTTTTCTCCTTTGTTTGATTCTTAAACGTAGTTAACAGTCAACAGTCAACAGTCAACTAACTACTGATTGCTGCGCGTCGCTTGGGGCGTATTGCACCGATCATTTTTAATCCCGCAAGTGTCAGCGCCATAGCTATTACCAGTCTCACTACCCAAATAACTGAAGATTCTGGATGCTCTGCATATGTCGCGACTTGATAATAGAGGACTGCAATCCAGTAACCTAAACCAGTAGTCCATAAGCCTGCGAATACAGTCCATCCCAAGTTAGTTTCGCGGTAAAGCGCAGCCGTTGCGGAGACGCAGGGAAAGTACAGCAATACAAAAAGCAAATAAGCAAAAGCTGCTTGATTGGAACCGAACCGCTGGGACATTTGTCCGTAGGTGCTACCAGAGATACCTTGGTCTTCTTCCGCTTGTTTTTGGTCGGTAATATTAGTAGAATTTAAGCCGAGGGGATCGAAAAGTTGACCGGGAAGTTTTGTAAGATTCTCTGGTATGCTAAAAAATGCTTGGCCGATATTTCCCCAGAAACTAAATTCTTCTTCTTTCTCCGGTTCTCCACTTGCTGCTTTTTGTTCGTCTGCTAGTTGGGTGTACAAGGAATCTAAGGTTCCAACCATTACTTCTTTGGCAAATATTCCTGTTAGCAAACCGACGGTGGCGGGCCAGTTTTCTTGGGTGATTCCCATTGGTGTAAATACAGGTGTTGCCGCGTGGCCGACTGCACTAAGAATTGAGTCTTTGCTGTTGTCTTTGCCGAAGGAACCGTCGGTGCCCACTGAGCTCATGAATCCTAGTATAACCACCATGATCACGATCGCAATTCCGGCCTTTGTGATAAAAGCTTTCAGCCTGTCCCAAGTACGCAGCAGCACTCCTTTGAGCTTGGGAATGTGGTAGGGCGGCAATTCCATAACAAAAGGCGCGGCTTCTCCTTGGAGGATGGTATTCTTGAGGATTAGTCCGGTGAGAACAGCGGCTAGAATTCCGATTAGGTAAAGTCCTAATACCATGTTTTGACCGCCGACTTGGAAGAATGCGCCGCAAAATAGGGCGTAAACTGCTAATCGGGCGCTGCAAGACATGAATGGATTCATCATAATCGTCATTGTACGATCGCGCTTATTTTCCAATGTCCGCGTCGCCATAATTCCGGGGATATTGCAGCCGAAACCGACTATCATCGGCACAAAGGATTTACCGGGAAGTCCGACAAATCGCATCAATCTGTCCATCACGAAGGCAGCCCGCGCCATGTAGCCGGAGTCTTCTAAAACAGACAAACACAAGAACATCATCCCAATTTGGGGGATAAATGTAGATGTGGTTTGAATGCCACCACCAGCACCTTTTGCGAGAAGTCCAATCAACCATCCTGGTGCGCTGATACTTTCTAAAAGTTTAGCGAAACCATCTACAAAAATTGTCCCCAAGGCGATGTCAAAAAAGTCGATAAACACTGCACCAACGTTAATCGAAATGGTGAACATTAGGTACATTACCGCTAAGAATACGGGAATGCCTAAGAAACGGTTGAGAACAATTTGGTCAATTTTGTCGGAAACGTTGGTTTTGACTTCTCTAGAACATTCGGTGACGCCTTGGGTTAGGTTGCGGATGAAAGTGTAACGGCTGTCGGCGATGATAATATCGAGGTCGTCATCGAGGGTTTCATGGACTCGGCGGCGGTGCGGAACGACGATTTTTTCGAGTTCTGTACTGGCGACTTCCGGGGCGACTTCATCCTGATATTCTAACAACTTCAGGGCTGTCCAGCGGGCATCTACGGTGCGATTTGGGCTGTGTTTTTCGATGTGCGGGATGAGTTGGACGATCGCATCTTCGATCGTAGCCGGATAAGCGACATAGGCAGATGGTACGATCGGCTGAGACAGCGCCCGATTAATCGCATCACGCAACAGAGGCACTCCGTCATTCGAGGAAGCACTCATCGGCACTACCGTACAGCCGAGGCGTTCTGCAAGTTTATTGACCTTGATTTTGAAATCCCGTTCTTTGGCAACATCCATCATATTCAGCGCCAAAATTGTCGGTACGCGCATCTCCAAAATTTGGGTAGTGAGATACAAATTGCGCTCTAAATTAGAAGCATCAACAATATTAATAATTAAGTCAGATTCCCCAGATAGCAAATAATCTCGCGCTACCAATTCATCGAGTCCAGTATCTCCATCTTCCGCATCAAGAGAATAAACTCCCGGTAAGTCAACAATCGTAATTGCTAAACCATCGTGAGTGTATTTTCCCTCTTTGCGTTCGACAGTTACTCCCGGCCAATTACCTACTCGCTGCTTGGCACCAGTCAGGGCATTAAATAAGGTAGTTTTGCCACAGTTAGGATTGCCTACCAATCCAATAATTTGCTTAGCCATTATTTAACCTCTTCTACAAATAGAGTTTTAGCTTCATCTTTGCGTAAACTGAGTTTGAAACCCCGCACGAGGATTTCGATGGGATCTCCCAAAGGTGCGTAGCGGGTGATAGTAAATTCAGTTCCCGGTGTCAGCCCCATTGCCAACAATTTGCCCTTATAGGCGCGGGCTGTTTTCTCATAGCCAATGACGCGGCAGATTGCGCCGACAGCTAAATCCCCTAGTTGTTTTTTCTCGCTCATCTTTTGTTTGAATGCAGTCTAAATTGGTAAAAATTCAATGAAATTTCAGAATCTGCGAAAATCTCTCTCTTCTGGAGACTCTGCGCCCTCTGCGGTTAATAAAAAAAATCTTTTTCACCAATAAAATAGGATTGCTGTAGATGCAATTTTTCTATGGCAATTTTGAATTCCTACACATAATTTTCTGTGCCATCCCTGCCCCCAAACCGATGCGGTTGTCCCCAATTGCCACGATGACGGAACCGCCAGAGGTGCTGACGATTTGAACTTCAATAGTGGGGACTAATCCCATACCAATCAGACGGCGTACCGTGCCTTCTGAACCTTTGAGTTTGACAATCTGCAGTGTCTCGCCGATGCTTGCCATTGCTAGGGGAAATGATTTACCTTCACCCAAAGCAGGCTGAGTTTCTGTGCTGCTGTCTTCGCTTTGAGAGACTTCTGGTGTCTCGCCGTAAAAGGTGAAACCCTCGAAAGACTTGGGGTTTAACTCTTGCTTCTGTTGGCTGTATGCTTGGTTTTGTTTCATGGGTCTTCTCACAGTCGATCGGTTTTAGCAGCAAGTTTTTTGGCGTTACTCCCAGGAAACAATTGAGATATATTCTCAATAAACTTTACACCGCAGTCCACGCATCGCCAAACTTCGGTTGTCAGGCTACTTGTTTTCTGGGAAGATTTCGGATACAGTTGTTCCCCGCGATCGGAAATTTGATGCTTTTTTTGCGATCTAGAGTTGAAATCTCTCTTAGGTTAGATGCCAATTTGCGGTTAAATTGCGCGATGGTCAAACTTACTGCTCTTAAGCATCTTATCTGAAAAATTGTTTATTAGCAACAATTCTCAAATATATTAACCAGAAACAGAATCAGCCATTGGTGGGACGCCGCGATACTAAATATCGATCGAATTTTAATGACTCGCCCCAACTCCTAAAATAGCGATCGAGCAAGCATATATACTTAAATGTTAGGGCGGACAGAGTGGCATCGCCCCTACCGATTCACAATTTATCAAGAATTATGCCAGCAAGTTTTCTGCCAAAGTCGATCGCACAACTCACAGAATCTACCTCAATTGCCTTAGCCCAAAGCATTCAACGGGAGGCAATTACAACTCCCCTATCTTCTGAACCAATTGCCACAACCTACGTGCGCCAAGGCAGCGGCAACACACCGATTTTGCTACTTCACGGCTTCGACAGTTCCTTGTTTGAATTCCGCCGCCTGTTGCCGCTGCTGGCTGCCGAAAATGAAACTTGGGCGGTTGATTTGTTGGGTTTTGGCTTTACAGAAAGAGCAGCAGGTTTGGCATTCAGCGCGAGGGCAATTGAAAGTCACCTTTACTATTTTTGGAAAACGCTAATTTCGCAGCCTGTAATCTTAGTCGGTGCTTCAATGGGAGGTGCAGCAGCAATTGATTTTACTCTCAATTATCCCGAAGCTGTAAAACAATTAGTGTTAATAGATAGCGCAGGTTTTGCCATCAGTTCTAATAAGGGGAAGTTTTTAATTCCTCCTTTAGGATATCTGGCAACTTCATTTTTACGCAATCCCAAAATTCGCCAGCGAATTAGCGTCAATGCTTATTTCGATAAAAATTTGGCTTCTGTTGACGCTCAAACTTGTGCTGCTTTGCACTTGGAAATGCCCAACTGGAATCAAGCTTTAATTGCGTTTACCAAAAGCGGCGGTTACGGTGGTTTTGGGGAAAAATTATCGCAAATTCAGCAGCAGACGCTGATTTTGTGGGGAAAACAAGACCGGATTTTGGGGACGGCGGATGCGGAAAAGTTTGCAAGGGCGATCGCAAATTCTCAACTAATTTGGATACCCGACTGTGGGCACGTTCCCCACTTAGAAAAGCCACAGATTACCGCGCAGCATATTTTAGAATTCATCACCAAAAGCGGACTCACGCAAAAAAATTAAACCTAGGGTGCGCTGCGGCGCACCTTACATATATGGTTTCCCTGGAAAATTTGGTATAGTTTGAGGTCAAATAGACAGGTTTCAAACTTTCGGCAAATACTTTTGTACGATCGTCCATCCTGTGAGCAACACAGTCACAAATCCCCCAAACAAGGCCAAATTAGTGCCGATGTGGAGGGGACGTGCCCAAGGATGTTTAGGGCCAATTTGCAGCCCGCTTCCAACAGAAACCAACACCAAAGCCACAACAGCTAACCCCGCCGGTAAATGAGCCGAGTGACCCAAATTGCCGTAGTATCCTAGGGTGCCGACTACACCAATTCCCAGCAGTAAAATTACCAAAGTCGCCATCCCCGCACCAGTGGCTAAATGAAAGGGACGCAGCCATTTTGGGCGCGGTTTTTTGGTACTCCTAGCGGCAAACATCCACGTTCCAGTAACGGCCAGCAACAGGTAAGCCAACAGGGAAACACCCATTGACCAAGCCGCTATTTTCCACAACCACAAGAAAGAAGGCAGATTCATCGGTTGCATCCCTAATTAGGATTTTCCACAAAAGGTTTCTTTCCGATTTTACCTGGACTTGAAAGCAAAAATGAATTATTTTGAGATCGAGTGCGATGTGCGATCGGACTATCCACAGATTGCATCAGTCTTACCTTGAAGTCAAACCCACTTTCTCCGATACTCAGCTTAATTTACGCTCGATATTGGTGGAGCACCTTTTTAGGAGCCACCTTTCCATTCTAGCTGGCTGGTTTTGCTCTCCATGAAAGGCATTTTATAAAACCCTAATTTTTGTTCTAAGATTAACCGGAAAAAAGGCAGACCTTCAATCAAATATCTTTTCCACAACCTTCTCGGTTCACTTAACAGTCTGTACGCCCATTCTATGCCGACTTCGCTCATCCATTTTGGAGCTCTGGCTTTGCAACCAGCTTCAAAATCAATGGTTGCACCTACGGCTAAGAAAATTTTGACGTGTGTTAATTTGCTCCTGTATTTAACCAGCCACTTCTCTTGCTTTGGCGCTCCCACTCCGATAGCCAGAACTGTCGCTCCTGATTTATTGATCGCATCAATTATTGTTTCACATTCTTCCTCATTTTTTTCAAATCCAAAAGAAGGAGAAAGTGCTTCAACCACTATTTGTCTACCAATTTTTTGGTTAATTTTTTCCTGGGCTTTCCTAGCAATACCTTCAGCCGCTCCTAGCAAAAATATTTTAATCTTCTCGTTATCTTTGTGATACATATAAAATGCCGGAAACAAATCCGAACCAGAAATCTTTTCTTTGAGAGGAGTACCCAAAAACTTGGAGGCATACATCAATATTTGACTGTCGCAGACTCTGTAAGTAGATGTATTGTAAGCTTCATAGAAGTCGCGGTCATACTGCAACTTAATCAAGTGGTCTACATTTGGTGTAAATACGACACCACCTTCGCCGTCGAGTTTTTCAAACAACTCTGTGATTGACAAGTTATCTATCGAGACATTCAATAAATTAACTGTTTTCATTTATTATGCCCTTCCCGGTTTATATTAAACTACAACTCAAACTATTATAGCCCACAATACAGTTGCGTGTTGTAACTAGGCGCTTCAGTGAACATAGTTTTCTCAGTATATCCTCCTATGCCCTACCTGTCTAGTCAGGATTTTTAAAGATTATGTAAAGAATCAGCTCGTTTTAGAAAAAGTGTATAAAGCCAATTTTTAAGTTTATAAGTCGCAAGACAGTTTCAAGTAAAAAGCCATCCAGTGCTAATACTTGTTGAAGCATTGCAAATGAATGTAAAAAAAAGAGTTTATGAGATTAAGAGTTTAACCTAGTGACAAATATCTGGCAACTTCCGAACGGGATTTCATCCAAAAGTGGTAGATTTTTGAGTTTTTGGTCTCTAGGGAAGGCAATATAGTCTCCAGCTTGAAGTGAAGTGGCGATCGTATTCCTGAAAATCATCCTGATTTTTGGTGAACCAGCGAATGTCTTCTTGGTGGCGAACTGGTTTTCTTGGCCTTAAGACTTTCTGGAGCTTTTAAGACGAGACCCGATATTCCTCCAGCAATCAGCGCAAAAATCGGGTTAGTCATAGCATTCAAAACACAGTCAAACACGTACATAGTTAAGGCTACTCCCAGGACGGCAGCGGGCGCTACTTTGGGATTTGACCAGGTTCTGGCGGGATACTTGAACAGGGTAAAGACGATAACAGGAAGTAACAAAGAAGAAAATAAACTAGCTAAACCGACTGCACCGTTGACGCCAAATGCAATAATCCATAAGCTGTCGGTGACCGAGATATCTTTACCCGACTCGTCGTAAACGCGGTTTCCGCCGGAATCTCCCCAGCCAAAAAGAAATCTTTGCCGCGCTTTTTCCCCCAAAATCTCTTCCATGTCAAATCTAAACTTCAGAGAGGCGGAGCGTTCTTCGCCAAATATTGGAGTGATGAAGTCCATCACGTCTTTGCTCGAAAATTGACCCGATGCAGCGACGTACAGATAAAACACTATATATCCAATTATGAATAGCAGGGGCAAAGGGGTGCGAAACCACTTGGCAGAGAATAATACGAGTAACCCCATTGCAAATAAACTGTAGGCGCCAGTAGAACGGCATAGGAAAAAAGCGATAGTTAATATAATTGCTAAAGTCTTGATGTTACGACCCTGAAACTTTTTGAGCGTCCCAGTTTGCCAAAGCCAAAGTGCGATTAAGGCGGCTGTCATCATCCATAGACCCACCATCAAACCGTGCTGCATAAATACTACCGGTCTCCACCCCCCCAGGCGCCTTGCTTGACCCCAGTCCTCAAAGGCATTGACGCCGTAAATCATTAGGTGCAGAATTGGGCCCCTAACCCCTTCAATTAAAGTAAAAGGAATGTAGGCCAACCCACCTGCAAAAATCCCGATCGCCAATTGTCGCAGCCCGTCTAAACTACCTAGATACAAGCGTCCTAAAAAATAAGGCAGACCCCAAGTAACGATTTGGTTGATAGTCGGAGAAATTGGACTGCCGCCATTACTAACTTGTGAAACAATTGGACACAAACAGTAAATTACCACTGGCACGTCCAGCCAACCGGGCTTAAAAGATGTGAGGCGCGCAGGATCGTAGATAAGAGTCCCCAACAAAACGCCGTAGCAAGCAGCCGAGATTTTGGTATAGGATGGCAATGAGGGGATGGGATAAGAAGCTTGCGGCAAAAACAGCCACCCTACCACAAAACTTATAATTACTGCACGCTGAGCCGGAAACCTCACAAACAGGTAACAAACGACTGGAATAAAGCCGAACAGAGCAAGTGGGATTAATGCAACCATAGGTATTTTTTGGCAGTAAAATTTTAGAAAGACAACTCAAATTGCCCGCTCAAAATTCTTGATTAAACGATCGCCCAACCCCAATCTTTTCAATCAACCTCAATTTTACGTGTTGTTGGTTAATTGTGCCTGACGTTCCAAAGCAGTGTACAGTGCCGCATCGAGGAGATTAGTTGCATCGTCCATAACAGCAAGTTCGCACTTACCAGCCTATTTTTGCCTTTTCTGCGGGGTGCGGATCTCTGCAGGAGGCGATCGTCACTTGATAGTCTAGCCGATCTTACTTTGTCGTCAGGGACAAGTCCCAATTACAAATGGGCAGATGTTTGATGACTAGACAAGTTTAGCCTGTAACGGAGCCAGCCTGAAAACCTCCGTCGCCCTCTGGTTCAGATTTTGGCTGAGCAATTTATAACCAGTATTCCCACGTCAGTGCGGTCAGAACTCGTGTCGAGACTGCTGCGTAGAAAACAGGACACGGGCGATTTTAGTTGTGGCAGAAGAAACCCACCAGAGGATATTGATTTTCTCCCCAGAATCCCGCACCTAAAACGCCCGTAGCGCCGAGTTTCAAATGGCGGCGCGGCACTTAGCATCGAACTGGAATTTTTTCCTTCGCAGAGTAGGGAGAAAAGGAATCTACGTTAACGTCGCGCTGTTTAGATTTGTCTACAGCAACTTTCAATGCCGCTTCAAAATGATCCGTGGCATCTTCCCAAGTATAGTTGTTCACCTTGGCATAGGCGGCTTCAGACATGGCTTGCCACTTGGAATTTGGCATCTGACAGATAGACTCTATGGCTTTTGCCATTTCTTCGGGATCTTCTGGTGTTACAAGTATGCCAGTACCGCCGCTCAAAATTTCAGGAGCAGCACCTGCTGGGGTACTGATGACGGGAGTGCGGCACGCCATCGCTTCGATAATTGGCAAGCCGAAGCCTTCTGAGCGGCTCGCCAGCAGCCAAGCATCGCATTTGCTGTAATAGTCTTTGATTTTGTCTTGGTCGGGTTGAATTACATACTCGGCATTGGCCGGTAGGGGCAATTCCGAGGATGGGGCCCCTGTACCGAAGGCAACCAGACGCAGGTTGGGGATCTTTTCTGCCGCTAGGGAAAAAGCTTTGAGGGCGATGTCGGTTCCTTTCCAGTAGATTGTAGAGTACATTAGGCCAACTGTAGGAACCGATTGTTTGTTGCGAGGACAGGCGTAAAATTGCTTGGTGTCCACGGTAGGAGGAGCTAAGGAAACTTCGCGATCGCCATATTTAGTCCGAGCTAGGTCAACTAACCACTCAGAGATCGTAATTTTGTGCATGGGCAGCATCCAGGTTGCTTCTACTCTTCCTTGAGGTAGATAGTCAAAAATTTCGTGGTGCTGGATAAAATAAGCTTTTGCTCCTTTGCTAGGAGAGAGTTTGGCTACCCACTCGGCGGTTTCCCACCAGGTGGCCACTACTACGTCAGCGTCAGGTACATCTTTGTCTTCTACGGGGCGGTAGCGATCGGTAATTTTGTGTTCTACACCTAAGTTATCGAAAAATGAGGGTTCATTTTCAGGTGGGGAAATCCAACCCCCTCCTCGCAGCAGCGACTTGACTTGCTGGCGCATACTCGGCTGGGGACTGGGTACAGAGATGACGAACACGGAGTGTCCTCGCTTTCTCAAAAGTTCTGCGAAAATAGATATTACTCGTATTCCACCAGTTAGAGACAGAGTAGGAAGAACAAAGGTGATTTTCATTTTTAAGTCCCGCTGAAGACTTTTACTCGCTTTCGGCGCTGCTAGCAGCGCTGATGTTAGAGCCCAAAAGGAAAGAGGGGCGGGTGAATATTAATTACCGCTTTCCTGGTGTTTACATAGAATCGAACCGATCGACTGTTCGCAACACCCCAATATCTATCTGCCACAACTTGAATGTCGTTGCATTGATCATAAGGATTGATGTTAGCCAGAAACAGTTCCCATCGGGATAATTTGCAGATCGGCGAAAGTTCAGCCCGAAGATAGATACCTCATCAAATAGAAGCTTGTTTCGCGACAAACACCAAGCTCTGTAACAGCCTCTGTTCAAGATAACATCATTTGAGCCAACAGATAGGAATGTACGGTAAACCGAATAGCAGCAAACTTTTCATGTGAGGGATAAAGGTAGCATCTGCAACAATCTTCAGTAGATTGACATCGCCTTTGGCAAAATTTTATACTGGATTCAAGAGGGGACTTCTTACCTTGAGAATGTTGATCGATCCATGAAAATAACAGATATAAATACCATCAGTGGCTGTAATTTTTTGGTAAATGTGCTGTAGGTATTGCTTGACACAATATCCTATTTGGTCAAGATTCAGAGATGGTGGTTTTCTCAGAAACCTGCAGGGGCGCGATCGCGCGAATCATCGTCGTGGAGCCGCGAATGAGGGGATAAAGCGGATTTTTAAAGCGATCCCCCTCGCCCTCAGTTTTCGTCTGTTCATAAAAAAACCTAGTTGATGCGTCCACTGTTTGAAAAAATAGGTTTCCCAATCGTGCTACAGAACATAGAGTTTCACCAATATAAATTTAATTAGCGGCATGAGTTTTAAATTTGTTAATAAAAGGCGATCGCCTGAAAAAGTTCCCACAAGAGACTGCCAGTGGGGGGCAGAGTATATGTAGCGTTCCTGCCCAATTCCAGTCTAAGTAATTACCGTAACAAAAATTCAGCAGCAAATTATCAAATGACCCTATCAAGATCCAAGGAATACTCAAGGTGGATTGGTCAATATCGTGCAAACTTTGACTCCTAAGTAGTAGCAGCAGCTTCGTGGAATGTATCAAACGATTTCGCCTACAAAAAATTTGATGTTATGAAATCATAATTTTTCCTAAGTTGGCAATTCCCGATGACAATCGGTGTGATCTTGGGGGCCGGGCCGCCGATGCTTGTAGCGATATGTTGGCCTGTTTTTATGCAGCTAAAATTATGCGATCGCCAGCAAAACCAAACCTAGAATTAAAAGCAGATGCCTGAACGGAAAGCATCTTCCGGTGGGAAGATATGAACTTCGATTATTGCACAGCATCAATCAATAGCCGAGTTCGGATATTCCGGCTGCTGAAGAATGGATTAGTTTCACAGTCAGCGATACTGGAATTGGAATCAAGCCAGAGCAAATTGAGAGAGTATTTCAAGCTTTTACGCAAGCGGACGATTATACTCCTCGCAGGTACGGCGGTACGGGTTTGGGACGGGCAATCGCCCAGAAATTCTGTGTGATGATGGGGGGAGATATTAGTCGGGAGAACGATTTGGGAAAAGGGTCAATGTTTACTGTATAATTGCCGACGATTGTAGCTGAAAAAGCAGCTAGTTAAAAAGGATTTGCCAACCAATAATTGCCAGGGCTAAATCTGCGATCGCGTGGCTGATATAACTCGACCAAAGCGAACGGTAAGTCAGATAAGAATGCGACCAAATTATCCCGGCGGTGAAGACAGCTAAGGAACCTAAGATCACAGCCTGCCAGTCGCTGTAAGCTGCGATTACAAAAATGTGGTGGAGGGTGAAAAATAGCGAACTCAGAAATATTGCTTTTGTACCCGGTATGAGAATCTGGCACTTGTTGCAGACAAACCACCGCCAAGTAAATTCTTCAATCAGCGAGTTAACTAGCACAAAATATGCTTCGACAATCAAGTAAATAGTAGGGCTGCTAATACCTAACTGGTACGATTTTTCTTTAGCAACTACAGGATCGATCCACTGCTGACCAAAAAGGCTATAGATACCCAGAATTACCGCAAACATGAATATTCCCCAAATAGATCCAGCCAGCAATTCTTGGGGCTTGGGCAGGGATAAACTGAGCTTTTTGCGATCGACAAAAACAGACCACGCGATCGGAAAAACCAGCAACCAAACTTGACAAAAGACTGAGAGTGTTTGTCCCCAGCTTCCAGGGGCAAGATACAAGGCTGCTATGATACCGATACTAGCGGCAGGGACAAGCAATGTTAAAGCCAATAGTGCTGTTTTGCGATCGCCCATGTCCAACATTTTGCACGATTCCTTAAAAAATTGGATTGAGATCGAATGAAAAAGCTTGGTGGAGGCGGACAGATTATACCACTTTCAAGAAACAATGCAACTGTAGGGCCGCGATCCAAACCCTTATGCAGTCAGTCATTCTCACGTTTTTAATCTAAAAGGTATGAGTTGTGTGCAGTTTATAAAATTTGCGTTTATTTCTTGAAACTAAAAATTGGTAAAATGGCGATCGCACGGACGATCCTACTAACCCGGCATTACTCTAAATCTACTCAGTTGTCTGCTTTCTGAAATCCGAGCGATCGTTCTATTTCAGGTTCAGCACCATTTTGCAGCCAATCAAGGGGTTTTTCTGCTATTTGGGCTGGGTTTACCCATATAATATCTTTTAGCGGATCAACATCTACTGCTACTTTAGCAAAACATTGTCTCACTTTGTTATCAAGTGAAATTACTGTGCGATCTGTAGCGATCGCAGCTTCCACCAAGCGCAAATCTTTAACCATTACTTCCCGCTCTTTATCGCTCTCGGCTATTGCTTCAACTTGACACCACAAATCATTATCTACCTCGATATCGAAGAAACATAATTTATTCTTGGCCACCATCTGGGACCGCCATTTACGAGCAAATTTTGATTGATGTTTGTTCCACTCATCTCTAATATCTGGAGTCATCACAATTCGGTGAGAAAGATCCAAGACAGCTTGGAGAAATTTCCGACAGTAAACCGATGTGGGATAGGTTGCATCTTCTCTACCAGTAGCACGCGCAACAGAAGCATCTATTACCAGGCGTTTAGAAACTTTATCTGCCATATTAACGCTTCCACAAAACAGCTTCTGCTGCATCCAAATAGCGGCTTTCTAGATGCAAAGAAACATCGCCCAAATCTTCAGGCCACTCTCCAAAAGCTCCCGTCTCGTCTAAATCGGCACTGGTGACTTCTGTAACACCATCGTCGCGCCGTTTAAACCAGTGAAGTTTTACTAAATCCGGTAGTATTTTACCCTCGGCAACTAACGATTGAACTGCTAAAAGCAGCAATTCGCTGTGAGTTTCTAGAACTACTCGCACACCTCTATTTGCAGAATCCACTAAGATTTGTGCTAAAGCAACTTGAGCGCGAGGATGCAAGTGAATTTCCGGCTGTTCTAGATAAACTAATTGTCCTGGTTCTGCTACAAGCAAAGCAACTAAAACAGGCAAGGTTTGCGATACTCCCAAGCCAACATCAGCAATACTAACAGTATCGCTTGCACTCCCGCTGCGGGATAAACGACCTACTAGCAGTTCAATTTGTACGTCATTAATCTGTCTGGCTTCAACTTTCCAGTTAAGTCCTAATAACTCAAAAGCTTGACCCAATTTTATCAGTCGCTCGTCTTTTGTTTCTTGCCAGTAATTAACTATACTAGCAACATAATTTTCAAAAAGACCCGGAAATTCACTGCCAACTCCTGCGGTATTGTAGGTGCGTCCTGGATTGCCTCTCAACCCGGGAACGTGGACTATGCGGCGAATATGTTTGGGGAAATTCGCCGAATAGAGTGAATCAAACTGACTGTCGCCAAATTTCAAATCTAGAAAACATCGGACATTACTCACACTCAATAATGGCGGTTCTTCGTAGGAGTTATTATCTAACAATAAATTGTAAGTTTCAGCCAGATATTCGGAAATAGTTTTCAACAATTCTTGATGCTGCATTCCGGGAAATATAGTAATATTTTCACCATCGTAATAAGGAATACAGTAAGTCGCTTTAACAACTTTAATCCCGTGCTTTGGCTGCTTTCTGAATAAGCTGATAAAAAAATTATCTGTGTCTATATTCAGCCTGAGAGAAAACTCATCCCTGTATTTTTCTGGAGAAAGTTTAGACAATACCTGTTCTGCTGATGTAAATTTAACATTAGGCCCGTCAAGTTTCAAACCACCTGGGTCGTAAGGGGCTTCTAGCGTTTGCTTCATCAGCAATAGTGGCTGCATGATGCTAGACTTACCAGAACTGTTGGCACCGGCTAGAATTGTCAGCGATCGCACTTCAATCTGGCACTCTTCGTAAATAGACTTGTAGCCGCATACTGCAATTTCAGTAATTCCCTGTACAGGCTCTTCGTTCTCGGTTTCAAAGAAAGTGGATTGAGTCATAATATTATGTTGGTCTTTGCCGCTCCAAATACCATATTATAATCTAATCCCTAGTAGCTGTGTATTTTGGCTGAATGACGATCGCAATTGATTTTGGAACTAGCAACACCGTCGTCGCTCGCTGGAATCAAGTCCTCCAGCAGCCCGAAACTTTAAAATTACCGGGATTGTCGGCAATCTCGGCTCAAAATCCGCCCCTAATTCCGAGTTTACTCTACGTTGAGGACGCTGCTGCAAATAAAGTAATACTCGGTCAGCAAGTCCGCGACAAAGGTCTGGATTTGAGCGGAGATTCTCGGTTTTTTCGCAATTTCAAGCGGGGAATTGGCACTTCTGTTCAGGGTTTTGTGCCAGAATTTGACGGGCAACTAATTACTTTTGAACAAGTAGGCGAGTGGTATTTGAGCCAAATTGTAAACTCAATTCGCGAAGTGCCTTTGCCGATCGACTCTTTGATTTTTACAGTGCCGGTAGATAGTTTTGAAGCTTACCGCCATTGGTTGGGCAAAGTGTCTCAATCTCTGCAAGTAGAACAGGTGCGGATGCTGGACGAACCTACGGCGGCTGCTTTGGGTTACGGTTTAGCCGATCGCGAAAATCTGTTAGTCATTGATTTCGGCGGCGGAACTCTCGACCTTTCTTTGGTGCGTTTGGACGCTTCCTCCAACAAAAAGCCCCTCGGTTTTATTCTCAAGTGGGGCGAAAAGCTATTAGCTGAATCTTCAGCGCAAAAAACAAAAGTTGCCCGGGTTTTGGCTAAAGCCGGACAAAATTTAGGCGGTTCTGATATTGATAATTGGCTAGTTGACTATTTTGTTCAAACAAAAGGGCTGGCAAAATCTCCGATTACAACGAGATTGGCAGAACGGTTAAAGATTCAGTTATCTTTAGTAAATCAGGCAGTTGAGGTTTATTTTGATGATGAAAATTTTGAGAGTTACGAATTAGAATTAGATCGATCTCGTTTTGAATCTATCCTCGGTGAACATCAGTTTTTTGACAAACTCGACGAGTGCATGAATCAAGTATTGCAGCAAGCGCGGCGCCAAGGCTTAGAAATTGGCGACATCGACGCAGTTTTGCTAGTTGGCGGTACTGTACAAATTCCCGCTGTTCAGCGTTGGGTGCAGCAATATTTCGAGCCGACAAAAATTCGCTGCGACAAACCCTTTGAGGCGATCGCCCAAGGTGCTCTGCAACTGAGTCAAGGCATAGAAATCAAAGATTTTCTCTATCACAGTTACGGAATTCGCTACTGGAACCGCCGCGACAATTGCCACAGTTGGCACAGTTTAATTAAATCCGGCCAGTCTTATCCGATGAGCGAACCGGTAGAATTAGTCTTGGGGGCTTCTTTAGAAAGTCAGCCAAGTATAGAATTAATTATCGGCGAATTGGGAGCGGAAACTGGCGGCACGGAGATATATTTTGATGGCGACAGACTAATTACTCGCCAACTCGCGGGCCAAACATCGGTACAGCCCTTAAATGATAAAGAAGGAGCCCGCAGCATCGCGCAATTGACGCCGCCTGGGTATCCGGGGAGCGATCGCATCAAAATCTTCTTCCGCGTTGACGAACAGCGCTTTTTACGAATTACCGTGGAAGATTTGCTGACAAATGAAACTTTGTTAGAGGATAAACCCGTGGTGCAGCTAAGTTAAGCATTCCTGAACGCATAGGAGCTCAGAAACCGGGTTTTTTAGGAAAATCATTCGTTGCAGCCCGCCGATTAAGTGAAAAACCCGGTTTCTTTGATGGAGTGTGTCCAAGACTAAAATTATTAAAAGCAGATGAACTACAAACTAGAATGTTCACTCTCTCCAGAACTAGAAAAGTATCGCGACAGAATCGAAGCTACCATTAAACCTTACATCGAAATTCAAACCCAGAATAATGATGACGTTAATTGGTGGCAGAGTAAATTTGGGGGATTGCCCTATTTACCTAAAGGCTTTGAATATCCCAAAACTTGTGACGGTAAATATTTATTTTTGCTAGCGCAACTCAACTTTGATGAAATACCGCCTTTAGATGGTTTTCCCGATCGGGGTATCTTACAGTTCTATATAGCTGACGATGACCTATATGGTTTAAATTTGGACAATTCTGCTAATGCAGATAATCATACAATCGAAGACAGATTCAAAATAATGTATTTTCCTCAGCCCGACTTCAAAGTTGAAAACATTATTACCAATTATGATTTTTTGCCGGAACCAGAATATTTTCCCGTGCATGGCTGCTGCAACTTGCAATTTACTAAAAAATATGCGCCGATTAGTATCAGTGACCGCCAATTTACCCAACTTTTAGGAGAAATTGATGAGTTTTTTACCACCGAGCATAAAATTTACCTTGAGTACCAAGACATATCATCTTTTCGAGGTCATAAAATAGGTGGTTATCCTGATTTTACACAAGAGGACGTAAGAAAATATAGTAGTAACTCCGAGCAAAAACCAAAGCTAGACATTCTTATATTGCAAATGGATACCGATTGCAATGAGACAGTAGATATCATGTGGGGAGACACTGGTGTAGGTAACTTTTTTATTGATGAATCAGCACTAAGAGAATTAGATTTTAGTAAGGTTTTATATAATTGGGATTGTGCTTGAAGGCAGTAATGAAGTAAGCAAGCTACAAAAACCAGAACTGATGAACTCCGATCGAAGAAACCGGGTTTTTGACCGAATCTACGGCTGTAACGCAGTATTTCCCAAAAAAACCCGGTTTCTGACCACCGGTGCATCAGTTCTAATAATGTTCGACTATGCCCAATTCCCTAAACCTGAGATTTGTGCACCACCACGGGTGTTCCCACCGAAGCCCATTCAAATAGCCATTTAGCGTGATTGACAGCTACATTTGTGCAGCCGTGAGTAACGGGATTGCCAAACAAATTGTGCCAGTAAGCGCCGTGAATTGCCATGCCTCCGTCGTAATACATTGTATAGGGAACGTCGGGCACGTCGTAGTCATCCCCAGTCATTCTAGTAACGCGGTGCTTGGTTTGAACGGCAAAGGTTCCCGTGCGGGTGGGAGTCGATGATTTGCCGCTGGAAATAATCACCGCGTAAACAGGTGTATTTCCTTCCCAAGCTATTAACCTTTGTCTTGACAAATCTATTTCAATCCAGCGTTCGCTGGATTGCTGCAACAGCATAATTTTATTGGCAATTATGTTGTGCTGTTCGCTGGCAAATGCGGTCATTGAACCGCCGCAGAATGCAGCAAAAGTGAGGGCGCAGCCGGCACAGAAAGTTCCAGCGCGGCGGAAGTAAGTTGAGTTGATAATGCTGTTCATTTCTCACACCTCGTACTATTTTAGATTTTAGATTTTAGATTTTAGATTGGCTTGTCCTATTTTAGATTTTAGATTTGAAATGTTGGATTTGGAAACAGGGCTTAACAAGTTGTTAAGTTTTGGGAGAGAGTTTGGGCAATTTGGACGATCGCCCGCCAATCGCTATTTTCCACTAAGTGTTTAGGAAATAAGTCTCCGGCTAAACCCACGGCGATCGCCCCGGCGTCAATAAATACTTTCGCATTTTCCAGCGTCACCCCGCCAGTGGGAATTAAAGGAATGTTTCCCAGGGGGCCTTGCAGGCTTTTCAGGTAAGCCGCGCCTCCCAAAGCCGATATCGGAAACACTTTAACGCAGGTAGCGCCTGCTTGCCACGCGGTCACAATTTCCGTGGGAGAAAAAGCACCGGGGACGATCGGCACTCCGGCGTCAACGGCTGTTTTAATCATAGCTAAATCGGTGTGCGGAGTAAACAGAAATTGAGCGCCGCAGTCTATTGCTTGTTGCAACTCTTCTAAGTTTAATAAAGTACCGGTTCCAATACTAAAAGTAGGGAATTCGGAGCGGAGTTCGGCAATTAATTCAGCAGATTTGTGGGTATTCCAAGTAATTTCAATAAACTGGATTCCTCCTGCTGCTACCGATGATGCCATCTGCCGAGCGAGTTCTTTTTCGGAGGAACGGATGACTGCGATCGCCCGGTGTTTTTTTAGTAGTGTCAACCAAGATTGATGATTCATACAATTTTAGATTTTAGATTTTAGATTTTAGATTTGGGAAGGCTCCCAAATTGTAAACTCATATGATTGTGACTCGCATCTAATTTTAATACAGGTTGCTAACTTCGATATATGGCAATTTACAATATGTGCGGCGTTCAATTTTTAACGGACAATCTAGGCAACAAAACCGCTGCAATTGTTGACCTCAAAAATCACAGAGATTTTTGAGCTGACGTGCTGGCTGAATGCGGCGAACCGACAGATTTTCAGTTTTTATATCAATTCCTGTTGTATCGGAATGATGAAACCACAGAGGACACAGAGGATACAGAGAAAGGGAAGAGAGAGATGAATAATACGGATTTGATATTAGTTGAGTCTCAAGGCTAAAAAGTCGTGGTGCTGCTTGACTTCCAGTACCCAGACGATATCTGGGAGGATGTTGAGGACTGTGTGATTATTGAATCTAGAAAAGATGAACCAAGATTTCTCTGGGAAGAATTTAAGCGCTAGCTGCTGGAAAAAGGTATGCTGAATGTCTGATATCATGTCCGATCGATTGACCGTAATATCCCGGCCGGGCGGGTTTTTGAGATTGTCAATTATTGGCCGATATTATTGGTGAACCCGCCCCTACCTGATTTCGGGCGAAGCGACCGGACATAATATCATTCTTTAGATTTAATCTAAAATCCAAAATTTAAAATCTAAAATCGATCGATCGATCGCACTCATAAAAAAATCGGGGCGATTCCAGACAATCCCAGAATCACCCCCATTATCGATTTCAAACTTTAGATTTAATCTAAAATCCAAAATCCCAAATCCAAAATTGATTAGGCGATCGTCGCCATTTTCACATCGCTATTAGCTAACAAATTTTGCAATTCATCAGCATCCACAGTTTCCTTTTCAACTAGCATATCTGCCAAAGCATTAAGGACGTGGCGGTTGCCAACGAGTACATCTTTAGCGCGACGGTAAGCTTGTTCTACCAACAAACGCACTTCATCGTCGATCGTGGCTGCGGTTTCTTCAGAGAAATCGCGTTCAGCCATGATATCGCGACCCATGAACATATTGCCTTGTTGGCGACCGAGAGCTACAGGGCCTAGCCGATCGCTCATTCCGAAGCGAGTCACCATTTGCCGCGCTACTCTTGCCACTTGCTGCAAGTCGTTCGACGCCCCAGTCGTTACTTCTTCCTCGCCGAAGACAATCTCTTCAGCAATGCGGCCGCCCAAAGCTACCGCCATTTGATTTTGCAAGTAAGACCGAGAATACAAGCCAGAATCCATCCGATCTTCGCTGGGTGTGAACCAAGTCAAACCGCCAGCGCGGCCGCGGGGGATAATGCTAATTTTCTGCACGGGGTCATAGTCGGGCATCAGCGCGCCGACTAAAGCGTGACCGGCTTCGTGGTAAGCTACCAAAGTTTTGCGCTTTTCGCTCATCACGCGGTCTTTCTTTTCTGGGCCTGCGAGCACGCGGTCGATCGCATCGTTGACTTCATCCATCGAGACTTCGGTCAAGTTGCGACGGGCGGCTAAAATTGCTGCTTCGTTGAGTAGGTTGGACAAATCCGCACCTGTGAAACCGGGTGTCCGGCGGGCGATTTTTTCCAAGTCCACGTCTTTGGACAAAGTTTTGCCGCGGGCGTGAACGTTGAGAATTTCTAGGCGACCTCCGAAGTCGGGGCGATCGACCACAACTTGGCGATCGAAGCGACCCGGACGCAGCAGCGCCGCATCGAGCACGTCGGGGCGGTTCGTAGCAGCAATCAAAATGATGCCAGTATTACCCTCAAAGCCGTCCATTTCTGTCAGCAACTGGTTCAGGGTTTGTTCCCGTTCGTCGTTACCACCGCCCAAACCAGCTCCCCGCTGGCGGCCTACGGCGTCAATTTCATCGATGAATACGATACAAGGAGCGTTCGATTTAGCTTGTTCAAACAAGTCGCGGACGCGGGAAGCACCGACACCCACGAACATTTCCACAAATTCTGAACCGGAAATCGAGAAGAAGGGAACGCCTGCTTCTCCAGCCACTGCTTTTGCGAGCAGGGTTTTGCCTGTTCCGGGAGGGCCCACTAGCAGCACGCCTTTAGGAATTTTTGCTCCGACTGCGGTGAAGCGGTCTGCATTTTTCAGGAAGTCCACGACTTCTGCGAGCTCTAGCTTGGCTTGTTCGATGCCGGCCACGTCGCCGAAAGTCACCTGAGTTTGCGGCTCCATTTGGACTCTAGCTTTGGATTTGCCGAAGTTCATGGCTTGGTTGCCGGGCCCGTTTTGGGCGCGCCGCACCAGGAAAAACAGTCCGACCAAAAGCAGAATTGGGAAGAACAGGCTGCTGAGGGCTTTTACCCAGAAGCCTTCGTCGCTTTGGGGCAGAACTGAAATATCTACGTTATTTTTGGTCAGGATGTTGATCAGTTCGGGGTCGTTGGGCAGGTTAACGAGTACCTTGTTGCCGTCCTGGGCTGTGACCAGGGCTTTGCTGCGATCGGAACTGATATTTATTTTGTCTACTCTCTTGCCTTCGACTTCCTGAATGAATTGACTGTACTTCCAAACTTCCCTACTTGGGGGCTGTTTGTCAAAAAATGCCGTTGCTAAGGCAATGACTACAATAGCCAGCAGTGCGTACAGGCCAGCGTTTCTCCAGCGTTTATTCACCGAGGTCGATCCTCCTAATTTTTAGTCCCTGTGATTTGGGATTTTTTATTTATGTTCATCAATCTTAACGTAATTGTAACTTGTTTTTGTGTGGTGAGGAATCCCGGCCATGCTGCGGCGGTCTCAGGTGAGGTCGTGGGAACGGAACAGCCCTGGGCGCTGTCTGGAGATGCGGCTGCTGTCCTCACGAGTTACCTATAGCATGAATTAAACTTTGTCAAGCCTTTAGTAGAAGTAATTTTTAGGGAGCTGACTCCTGATAAGATATCTGAGTCGGGGCTGCATTGGTGTAGGATGTTCCTGTTGATTCACAAGTTGTATGTATACATAACGGTAAACCCTTGAGGAACCGTCCGAAGAGTTCAATCGTCAGCATAAAAACAGTCTAGCCGATCGCACTGCAATCACTTAGGACTATTATAAACTTAGTTAAGTCTCATAAATATTCGGCATTCCAACACAGGCAGTTACTTGAATAAATTTGTAAGTTTAAATAATTAAAATGAAATGCAATATTTGTGATTTTCCAACCAACACCTTTGCTGCAGCTAGGGTACTAAAAAAATATAACGTCGAGTATTTTCAATGCTCAAATTGCGGCTTTGTTCAAACGGAAGAACCCTACTGGCTTGAGGAGGCTTATTCAGAAGCCATAGCTAGCAGCGACGTGGGAATGTTATCGAGAAGCACGATGTTCTCAAACGCCGCCAATAATATTATTTTTAATTTATTTAATCACCAGGCTAAGTTTTTAGATTATGGAGGTGGCTACGGTGTATTTGTTCGGATGATGAGAGATTTTGGATTTGATTTTTATTGGTACGATAAATATTGTAAAAATATATTATCTCAAGGATTTGAGGCAGACGAAAACAGCAGCTACAGCTACGAATTAGTGACAGCTTTTGAAGTATTTGAGCATTTTGTTAAGCCGCTGGAGGAGATCCAAAAAATCTTCAAATTTTCCCGCAATATTTTATTCAGTACCAAACTGCTGCCAGCCAACAATCCCAAGCCCAGCGAATGGTGGTACTATGCGCTAGATGAAGGTCAGCACATTTCTATTTATACCAGCAAGGCACTCTCGATAATTGCCGAAAAATTTAATTTAAACTTTTACTCTAACGGCGATTCTTTGCATATTTTTTCAGACAAGGAAATTCAGCCTCAACTTTTTCATAGCTTATCATCTTACAAAGAGCCGGAATTGAAAAAACCCTCATTACTCCAACAGGATTACGAGGAAGCCCTGAGAAAAATCGCAGACAGAGAGAACCGCAAATCAATGATAACTCCTGCAGCCATGCCTCCTACTAAAACAAGTAGAAAAATTGTTATAGACGGCGTATTTTTTCAGCTCAACAGCACTGGCATTGGTCGAGTCTGGAAATCGCTGCTAGAAAACTGGGCAGAAAATGGTTTTGCCAAACAAATTATAGTTCTTGACAGAGCGGGAACCGCCCCCAAAATTCCCGGCATTCAGTACCGGAATGTAGCTCGCTACGACTACAGCAAAACCGATGCTGACCGCCAAATGCTCCAACAAATCTGCGATGAAGAAAAAGCCGATTTATTTATTTCTACTTATTATACAACGCCTTTGTCAACGCGATCGGTCTTCATGGCTTATGACATGATCCCAGAGTTGATGGGGCAAAATATTGGTCATTCCGAGTGGAGAGAAAAGCATTGCGGTATCCGCCACGCCTCGGCCTACATCACCATTTCCGAAAATACAGCCCGCGATTTAGTAAAGGTTTTTCCGCAGATTTCTTCAAATTCGGTCGCTGTAGCGCACTGTGGCATTGATGCCAATTTTTCGCCATCCGATAGAGAAGAAATTTCAGGCTTTAAGTCAAAATACAGCATTACCAAGCCCTATTTTCTTTTGGTAGGCGAAAGGGTAGGCTGGCATGGTTACAAGAACGGAATATTATTCTTCAAAGCCTTTTCTCAACTTGCCAACAAGTTTGACTTTGATATAGTCTGTGCAGGTGGCAAACCTGCATTAGAACCAGAGTTGAAATTGTACTGTTCTGGGAATACTGTCCACACGCTGCAACTAAGCGACAGCGAACTGAGAGCTGCTTATTCTGGTGCTTCAGTGTTAGTTTATCCGTCGAAATATGAAGGCTTTGGGTTGCCAGTCCTTGAGGCAATGGCTTGCGGTTGTCCAGTCATCACCTGTCCAAACGGTTCGATTCCTGAAGTAGCAGGAAAAGCAGCGGTTTATGTAAATGGAGATGATGTTATTGGGCTTGTCAATGCTTTGCGGGAAATACAGAATCCCGGTGTCCGCAACTCATTAATTGCGGCGGGTTTAGAGCAAGCTAAGAAGTTTTCCTGGTCGAAAATGGCTGCAATTGTTAGTTCAGCTTTGGTTCAAGTAGCCGATCGCGCACATTCGGAGAATGCTTCCGTTCAACAGCAAACTGATGCAGCTTTGCAGAGGGAATTCGGGAATGGTGAGAACTCCCAGCCTGTCCCGTCCGCTTTTAAAGTATCTGCGATCGTTTCTACTTACAATTCCGAAAAATTTATCCGCGGCTGCTTGCAGGACTTGGTAGAGCAAACGCTGTACAAACAAGGCCAACTCGAAATCATAGTAATTGACAGCGGTTCCCAAGAAAACGAACAGTCTGTTGTGCGGGAATTTCAAGCGAAATATCCGAATATTGTGTACGATCGCACTTCTGACCGCGAAACATTATATGCAGCCTGGAATCGAGGCATTAAGATGTCGCGCGGAGCTTACATAACTAATGCTAACACCGATGACAGACACCGCCCCGATGCCCTAGAATTCATGGCGAAATACTTGGATGAAAATTCCCCAGTAAGTCTGGTTTATGCTGACCAATTAATCACCAACACAGCGAACGATACTTTTGCAAAAACCCAAGCAGAAAAGCGTTGGAATTGGCCAGCCTTTGACTACAGCGAACTCGAACGGCGCTGCATTATTGGTTCCCAACCGATGTGGAGAAAATCGCTGCACGAAAAATACGGCTATTTCCGAACCGAATTTACGGCTGCTGGCGATTATGAATTTTGGCTGCGGATTGGCAAAAGCGAAAATATTGTGCACTTGCCCGAAATTCTCGGTTTGTACTATAAAAATCAACAAGGTTTGGAACATGGATCGCAATTATCCCAGCAAGAAGCTTACCAAATATGGGATGAATACGGCATCCGCCAACGAGGGATCCTACATATTTCTTCGGTTCCTGTCTCGGTTTTTGCCTCGGAACTGAATGCGTTACCTTATCGCACACCCCCACAGCCACTTATCAGCGTAATTATCCCGTGCTACAATCACGCGAAATATGTCAGAGAAGCTGTTGAAAGTGTTGTCAGTCAGACTTATCAAAACTGGGAGTGCATAATTGTCAATGACGGCAGCACGGATGATACCAGCAACTTCGCAAATTATTTAATTCAACTGTATCCTCAAACATCGATTCGCCTCATAGATAAACCCAACACGGGGCCCGCTGATTCGAGAAATGTTGGCGTTCAGCAGTCGTCAGGAAAGTTTATTTTATTCCTAGATGCTGACGATCGAATTCATCCGAATTTTCTAGAGGAGTGCTTGGAAATTTTATTAGCAAAACCGCAGGTGGGTTTTGTCTATACAGATATGCAGCACTTCGGAGCCAACTGTGATTTAGTTATCCACGGTGATTTCGATCCCAATAGGTTTTTGAGAGACAATCAAGCTCCCGTTAGTTCTTTATTTAGAAAGGGAATTTTCGAGGAAGTAGGCGGGTTAAAAAAAGTGATGAAGCTGGGATGTGAAGACTGGGAATTTTGGGTGTCGGCCTATGAAAAAGGCTGGTTAGGGTATCGATTACCTAAGCCTTATCTCTATTATAGGCAGCACGGTGACGGCTCTAGCCGAACCCAAAAAATGGCTAGCGTTCGCGCAAAATTATACTTAATGAGAGCCCTCATTATTCACCTGCACTCTCAACTTTACCAACCCGAAGAAGTCCGTTGGTCAGAGGAAATTTTGCAGCAACATAGCTACTTAATAGCTGATGAATTAGTTCCCGAAAACAAAATAGCGCAACTTTTAAATTCGCTATCTCAATACTTGGGAGAGTATCAAAAAGACCAGTCTAACCCAGTAAGCCTCGCTAACATCAGCCAATGTCGTACGCAACTTACCAATTATTGGCTGAATCTGCCCCCCGCTCAACTGGTAAATGCCTATGCTGGCGATGCAGGTAAGGCACATCAGATACTCCTGAAGAGCGACATTAAAGATGAACCGCTAACCCACGCAGAACAGAGTTTTGTTAATGAAGTAGCTGCAAATATTGCCAAAGGATTTAATGAGCCAAAAGCCATCAATTACCTGCTAGCAGCGATGCTTTACCGACGTGCAGATCAATTGCAGATTAAGTACGAGCGCGCTCAAATTCCCAACTGGTTTGCCAATGACTATCTCAAATTTATGTTTGGCAGTCCCAACCTGTTTCAAACAGTTGGAGAAGCAGACAACTACTATGAATTTATGCAAAGATGGGTGAATTACATTCATAGCAATATATTCACCAATCCCGATTCGCAACTTTGGCAAAATATTGCCTTATTTTTCTCGCAAGTTGCGAACTTTATCCCGGTGTATTTTGCCACGGCAAACCTGCGCGATATTTACACCAAACGGGCGGAAATTATTGAGTTTTCGCTAAAAAATCGCGGCAGTTCAATTGATTGTATCTTCCCGGCGCGATCGCCAAATCGGACAAAAATCCGCCTCGGCATCATCAACGACCATTTCACGCCCCAAACCGAAACCTTCGCTACCATCCCGGTTTTCGAGCATTTAAACCGCAACCAGTTCGAGATATACCTGTACGCGCTCAACACCAGCGGCCACCAATTAGAACAATACTGTCAAAGTCGCGCCGACAAACTGGTTGCACTCCCGAAAGACTTTGCATCGCAAGTCAAAACAATCCGCGCCGACGACTTAGATATCCTGTTTTTCGGTACGAATTTAACAGCTATTAACAAACCGCTGACTTCACTAGCAATCCACCGTTTAGCGCGGGTACAAACTACATCTTTCTGTTCCCCGACAACCACGGGAATCCGGCACATGGATTACTACATCGCAGGTCAATTTACCGCGCCAGATGCTAGTTATCAAGAACAATATCGCGAACAGTTGGCTGTTCTCGAAGGCAGCGGTTTTTGTTTCAAATACGCAACAGAATCCGAAGTTGCTACAGTTAAACCTACGCGCCAAAGTCTGGGAATTTCAGACAATACAACCGTTTTTATCTCCGGCGCCAACTTCTACAAAATTCTGCCGGAGTTGAGAGAGAGTTGGGTAAAAATTCTAGCTGCTGTACCCGATTCAATCTTGATTTTATATCCCTTCGGGCCGGCTTGGACTCGCACCTATCCGGCAACACCTTTTGTCAACAATCTGAACGCTGTCTGCGCTAAATACGGCGTCAATAACAACCGCTTGCGGTTCGTAAAACAACTGCCTAGTCGCGCGGATGTGAAAGAATTTTTGCAGCTAGCAGATGTTTATCTCGATTCCTATCCTTATGCTGGGGCAACATCGTTAATTGATCCTTTGCAAGTAGGATTGCCGGCGGTGGTTGTGGAAGGAAATGCTTTGCGGTTCCGCCAAGGTTCGGCGATGCTGCGGGAACTGCAAATGCCTGATTTAATTGCCAATAGCGAAGCATCTTACATTCAGCTAGCCGTTACCCTCGGCACTAACCCGCAATTGCGGCAGCAAAAACGGCAGGAAATTCAGCAAAAAATGCAAGCTAATCCGGCTTGTTTTGACAGTGTTGCATACTCTGGGGCGATCGGCAAATTATTCCAAGAACTCTTTGGCAACTGGCAAAGCAGCCACCTGGAAGCATCGCGCAACTTACAGGATAGCATTCCCAAGCAGCCAGCTTTGGACGAGATTCTCTCGAACACCCTCAACCTTTATCAGAGAAACTCATCAAACATCTCAGCAATATCCGAATTGCGTCAAATCCGCAAACAAATCGCTGATTTTTGGCTGAACCTTCCCACCGAAAACCTCGAAGCAGCCTACAAAAGCGCTTCAGGTAAGAGCTATCAAATCCTGCTAAAGAGCGATTTTCAACGTCAAGCGATGATCGAAAGCGAGCAAATATTTTTGCAGCAATTAACCCAGATTAGCAAAGGATTAGTGCATCCCAAAGCTGTCAATGCCTTGCTTGCCGCGATGCTGTATTTCCCGCCGGGAACCATGCGAATTCCCGACGCTCGCAACCGTTTGCCGCACTGGTTAATTGGGGATTACGAACAAGTTTTTGAGATGGAAGCCACCGTCAAGTCTGAGTCCACTTCTGACTTGCTCGCTCAATATATTCAATCCCCGCAATTTGCGAATCAACTGTTAGGATGCGTCAATCTTTACCGCATCGATCCGTCTGACGAATCGGTTGTTTTGGAACTCCGCCAAATCAGAAAACAAATGGCAGATTTTTGGCTGACTGTTCCTTCAGAGAAACTCGAAACTTTTTACCGAGGAGAAGTTCGCAAGGGATATCAAGCAATACTCGGATGTGGCTTGCAAGCAGAATCAATGAGTGAAGCCGAACAAAAATTTTTGCAGAGATTGACTGAAATTAGTAAAGGGTTGGTGCAGCCTCAAGCTATCAATGCTCTGCTGGGGGCGATGCTGTATTTTGTTCCGGGTAAAATGCGGGTTCCCGATGCTCGCACCCGCTTGCCGCAGTGGTTGCTTGAAGATTACGAAAAGGTGTTTGAGAGCGCATTTGCGACAACCGAACAAACAGTTGTCAAACAAGATTATATGCCGCAGTTTCTCAATCAATTAACTGCTGCCGTCAATCTTTATGAAATCGACCCGACGGCTGAATTGGTAATAGCAGATTTGCGGCAGATTCGCAAGCAAATTGCCGATTTGTGGCTGAGCGTTTCCGGCGAACAAGTAGAAGTTTTGTACCGGAGCGATTTTGGCAAGGGTTACAAAGCAATGTTGGGCAGCGGGTTTATTAACGAGCCATTGAATGAGAGCGATCGCGAGTTTTTTAAATCGTTGGTTGTTGAGTTGAGTAAAGGGTTTGGAGCGCCTAAAGCTGTGAATAATTTGTTGGCGGCGATGCTGTATTGTCGCCCTGGACAGTTGCGGGTTCAGGATGCGAATACTTGTTTGCCTCCGTGGTTGTTGGCGGATTACGAGCAGTTGGTTGGGGGTGCGGTGAAGGTGGCTGTGGGGTAAACGAAGGCGGAGTAGGCGATATCTGTAGGGAAACGGCACTGCCCATTAGTGTCAACTTAAGCTTTTAGTCCGCCAGTTCTCCCGCTCACCCGGCAGTCCGCCAGGGAATGAATTCCCTGTCTAATAGCGAAAGTCCTCTGAAAGAGGACTGAGAAGAAGAATTCTTAACTCATTAGTCCTCTTTGAGAGGACTTTCGCTTTGAGGCAGGGGTTTCAACCCTTGCCGGACTATGGGTTTTACCTTAAGTTGACACCCCTTGGGCACGGCGCCGTGTCCGTAAGAGGAGACGGCAGTGCCGTTTCCCTACTGGAATACGCTTGATTGTTAAGGGCAAAAGAAATGCTTCAATTATATAGAAACGGTGAAAATGGAGAAATAATTCGGGGTAAAGGGTTGTCGGCCTTTATACACAACGGCGACTACTACCAAACCATCATCCGAGTTTTTGAAGACGGTATGATCGATTGTTGGGAATGGGTTAACTTTGAGGAATTCAAAACCAAAGTTGCCGAGGGATGGGTTGTTACCCAAGTTCCCAAGGGTGCGAGGATAAGCTGTCACCATCTCTACTACGGAAATTCGACTTTAGAGTTTTATTATATAGAGATTGATGAGTTTGTAAAAGAAGTAGAAGATACCATCGCTCAGCTTCAGGGAAAGCAAACAGTTGCAGATACTTGTGTTCAAGCCTTTGCTAAATTCCTAACATTCCCAACAAAAGAAAATAAAAGTAGCTTGCGAGAAGCTTACAATGCTATTCCAAAACATCTGAGAATTTATGTTCTTGGCGATATGGATTGTAAAGATTCCGCTATCATAACCTGTGTCAAAGATACAGAAGTTTCCCAGGAAATACTAAAAAGCGTCTATAGGCGCTATGAATATATCTGGAAAAGGTTAAATTAAGCCAATATCTGAATCCTCAGTATTGTCCCAAACTGTATCTAGTGATGTTTGACTGGCTTGAAGCCAAAACTCAGCTTCTTCATCAGGTAAAACTGTTACTAATACTTTTGCCCCTTCGGGTAACTCTGATAACTCCAGCAGTTCTATTTTCCCTTGTCGAACAGTAGCCCAAAGTGTTTTCAGCATATCCACCTCATAAACTGTGCTTTATCCAATCTGCAGATTTCTGGTACATTGTCGCACTGAGCGACTAATTACAACCTCACATACATAGATCGAGGAAGTATTTAAGCCTGATTTAGGATCAATTTAACACAAGTTCTGGCTGCTGAGTCTCAAACAAAGGGCGAGTTACCTGACGCACTAGCACTGTTTCTAAACTGCCTTCTACTACATTTGCTGCTTCTATTTCCAACTCGCCCCACAATAGCCGATCGCCTTGATTGGGCATTTTACCTAAATTGTGGATTACGAATCCGGCGATTGTTTGGTAAGCTTGGTTAGTTGGCAGGTTTAACCCTAGTTTTTCGTTAACTGCTGTCACTTCCCATAGGCCAGAAATGAGTGCCGAATGAGCATCTTTTTGAACGAAAGTTGCCTGGGAAGATGACACCAGCGGTTGAGACTCTTTACTGGTAATCCAACCAGTCAGCAGCCACACGGTACCGTTGAGAATTACTAGCAGCGGCCACAGTAATTTTGAGCAGAGTTCGAGGGCCGGCATCAGCAGCAAAGCGGTACGTTCTGGGGCGTGGGTTGCTAATACTTTGGGGATTAGTTCTCCTAAGACTATTTCTACGTAAGTTACTAAGATAAAAGCTACGGGAACTGCGATCGAATGAGCAGTCAGCACGGCAGAAAAATGACCGATCGGCAATTTGTCGATCCACGGTTCAATCCAGTGTACAGTCGCTCCCTCACCCAACCAACCCAACAGCAAACTCCCTGCTGTTGTGCCAGTTTGAGTCACAGACAGGTAATGCGGTATGTTGTTTTGAGCTTGGTGGACGAGTTGGGCGGTTTTGGCGGTTGGGCGATCGTGCAAGTGGGCGAGTTGGCGGATTTGATGGCGATCGGCTGATACTAATGCTAGTTCTGACGCCACAAAAAAGGCGATTAAAAGTGTTAAGCCCACCAACATTGCTAAACTCAGCATTGTTTGGGCTACTTCTATTTCCAGGCAAGTAAGGTTGTTCAAGATAGATATCTAATATGATAGATGTTTTATGTTCATGCTTTTATTTTAGCTTGGGACTCAGATAGGTTTATCCCCCGACATTTCGGATATCCCCACTACCCATATTCCTAGGTGTGCATTGCACACCTTACCCGTAGAACTTGTGAACTCTTTCTCTTCTCTTCCTTCGCGCCCTTGGCGTCTTCGGGGTTCGTTTTAACTGAGATATTGCACCATTCTCAATTACTTTTTTAGGAACAGGCTTTTCGGCCTGTTCCACAAGAAAATTCATCTCTTGTGGAACAGGCTTTTCGGCCTGTTCTTGACAATGGTGCAAGATGCGAGTAAAAAAAAAGAATCTAATTCACAACACCGGAACTCATTGCAGTATCAACTCTCCCTTACTCCCCGGAGCGAGTTAATTTCCGTAAAAGTCTGCACCGGATCGGACTTCAACCCGCCTTGAATGTAATTCAACTTCACTTCTTCTAACAAATCCGACAGCAGCGACTGCAATTCCGCGAGAGTTTTCTCATCTTGCAATTCCCGCCGTAAACTTTGATTAAATTCTTGGCTGAAATTATCGAGAATTTTTCTACCTTTATCGTCTTCATAAGTAGTAGCTACCACATCCACCGCAGTTTGAGCTAAATAATTTGCTAGCTGTTCAGTCATCTCCGTCGGCAAAATATTAATCGGAGAGAAAGTTTGCAGGATTTGATAGAAATCAGACTGTTTGATTGTTGTTTCCAAATTGTGGTGCAGCAATTCTTCTAAATCCGGTTGCACCTGTGGCAAAACTTTGTAAATTGTCAGATCCAAAATCCGTTTGGTAATTTGTTCGATCGTATTTTCCTGATTGACGTGAAGGTACGGCTGCTGCGCCAGCAACATCTGTGCCACGTCGCCCTGTTTGATCGAACTTTTAGCTTGATTGATAAACCGCACCATCATGTATTCCGACATCGTATTGGCTAAATAAGCCACCGGTTCATAGGTAACTTGAGCAACTACGCGATCGAGATTCACCAAACCAGACTTGTGCAGCCGCACCAATACTGGCAGAATCCGCCACCCCTGCCAAATCGGCATCACCAGAAACACCTCGTACCAGCGCCTCAGCACAAAATCAAACCAAGTTACCCCCGGTTTACGGCGGGTGTGGAACAAACTTTTAATCAAAAATTCCGCCCCAAAAAAACCAATAAAAAACGTATCTATTCGCCAAAACTGGTCAGCACTTTTCAAATATTCGGGATTAGCTAAACTCGAATCAATGCCTTTAATCGGGTCATAAATTTTAACTAAACCCGGAAAATAGCTCTGATAAACAGGGCGCAACTGAAGGTAACTGAAATGAAAAAGCACCAGCAAAAAATTGACCACCCCTACTAATGCGCTAATTTTTGCCCAAGAAATTGCTTTTTTGGACAGTTTTACCTCGGTGTTGTTAACAGTTGTGTGGGAATCTGACATAAAAATAATCTTCCGAATTTGCTAATCGATAAATCTATCTTGTGGCTGAGGCTAAAAAACTCTTAACCTAGTATAATTCTTTATACTCTAAGTATAAGGAAACCAAATGCCGTGAAATTAAAAACAGTCATATCCCTGCTCAAAGAAACTTTTACTCAATGGCAAGAAGATAGAGCGCCAACCCTAGCAGCCGCCCTAGCCTATCACACAGTCTTCTCCCTGGCCCCGCTGCTAATTATCGTAATTGCGATCGCCGGTTTAGTCTTTGGTGCAGACGCAGCCCAAGGTCAAATCGTCGGTCAACTCCAAAGTTTAATCGGCAAAGATGGCGCCGAAACCATCCAAGAACTCATCCTCAAAGCCTCCGAACCAAAGTCGGGAATGATTGCTACTTTACTCGGTATCGCTACACTTTTGTGGGGGGCTTCCAATGTGTTTACTAATCTCAAAGAAGCCCTCAATACTATTTGGAATGTTTCACCGCCTCCCGGACGCGGGATCTGGGGATTTCTGCAAGACCGCGTATTGTCTTTTGCAATGATTTTAGGCATAGGCTTTCTACTGCTAGTATCTTTAGTCCTGAGCGCCGTTTTAGCGGCCGTCAGCTTTTGGTTGAACGGCTTGCTGCACTTACCAGTGGGTATTTGGCAGATTGTGGACTTTGCTCTCTCCTTTGGCGTAGTTACGCTGCTTTTTGCTTTAATTTACAAAGTTTTGCCCGATGTCCATCTTGCCTGGAATGATGTTTGGATCGGCGCCGCCATCACCTCAATGCTGTTTACGATCGGCAAATCCTTAATTGGAGTTTACCTAGGAGGTAGCGGTATTGCCTCTACCTACGGTGCTGCTGGCTCGTTCGTGATTATCTTACTTTGGATCAATTATTCAGCTCAGATTCTCTTCTTAGGTGCTGAGTTTACTCAAGTTTGGGCTAACCGCTACGGTTCCCTGATGCTGGCAAAACGCAAAAATTTGCTCAGCATTCAAGCTGAGGAATCCTCCGGGTCCAAACACCGACAGAATTCTTAATATTAGATACAAAAAATGCGATCGCTCACTTTTGAGTCAGCCGAATGCCAGCACCTTGAAACCTATGTCAGTTGGGACGGCGAGACCTGTGGAATCACTAAATTTTAGACTCAACCCATCGCCAAATCTGCCCGTGAACTTGACCGGGCGAACACTTAGTAGTATCACTGGATATGGTTGAAACCAGTTTATCTTGATCCCTGTCGCTCCCCTTCGGTGATGACCGAAAAATTTGAAGTTTGCGATCGCCCCGAAAGAGATTTTTTTCCTTGCCAGTCCCCAATTTCAAAGGTGAAACCAATCTCAAGTCCACAAACTGGGATATTTCAACCTGAACTGATATCAGGAGGTACTTTTGTACGCATCAAAACATCTGGGAAGCCACCTGCTCCCTATGTCAGACATGGAGCTAATTCGCCTGTGGGTAAACCGCAAATCCCCCCGCAACCGGCGCTTTAGCTGGCAGGCGGCCAACCATTTTCGAGTGTTTGTCGCAAAACCGCTGGCACAAGTTACTCTGACTGATGTCGAGACTTTCGCAGCAGCGATGAGAGCTCGGAAACTTCCACCGCGTTTCTACCAGCAAACCTTGCTAGCGCTGAAATCGCTGTTCGCCTTCGGCCAGCAAACGAAAATTTTGCCCGCAACACTCCCCCTTCACCGGTGGCCGGTTCTGCGCCGGAATCGGTCTAAACGCCTTCGTTTTCAACTCTCTTGGGGTTTCTTAATCTGTTTGTGCTTTTTCTTAGGTAGAATGACGCCGAGACTGTGGGGACAATCGGTCTCGGCAGGAAGCTCGCCCGCCCCGAAACGGCTGCCGGAAGTTGCGACGATCGACTCACCAGACAAACGAGAGAATAACATCGATCGCGATCGATCGCCCGAAACTCCAACCCAGAATTCACCAGAGCCCAGACTCGATAGCAGACTCGATAACATCAGCCCCGAACGTCGAGTCAAAGCCTTTCTCGACACCATCGCAGCCGCCGAAGGAACCGCTAGCCCCGACGGCTACCGCACCCAGTACACCGGCACGAAATTTGTCAGCTTTCAAGATCATCCCAGAGAAATGAGGTGCGGCCGTCGCTACGGCAAAAAACTCTGTTCCGACGCAGCGGGGCGATATCAGTTTCTCAGCACCACTTGGGACAGATTTGCCAAAAAATTTGGCGTCCGCGATTTCAGCCCAGAAAATCAAGATTGGATGGCTATAGAGTTAATCCGAGAAAAAGGTGCATTAGAAGATATAGAAGCGGGTCGATTGGAGCCAGCAGTCAGAAAACTCGCTTACATCTGGCCTTCTTTTCGCCGTTATGGTGGTTCTGTAGAATCGTCGATGCCCAAACTCGAAGCAATGTACCTGCAAAATTTGGGAATTTACCGGCAAGGATTGGTGGTTAGCAATTAGTCAAAAGTTCAAGGACGAGTTTAGATTCGAGTTTGGGAATTTTGGATTAAATTTTGACATCCAAAATTGAAAATGGGGTAGTTATGGGTGATGTCTATTCCGGTTGTATCGAAATGATTAAACCACAGAGGGCACAGAGGACACAGAGAAAGAGAAGAGAGAGATAATAATTCCGATGTCAACGGATTAGATAGGATGTCTATTCTTCGGAAATTTAAAAATTAGGCTAATTTTCCATCTTCCATGTGAAGGATGCGATCGGCAATATCCAAAATTCGGTTATCGTGGGTTACTAACAAAATAGTACAACCCTGTTCTTTGGCTAGTTGCTGCATCAAATTCACCACTTCGCGACCGGATTTGCTGTCCAGGGCGGCTGTTGGTTCGTCAGCTAAAACAATTTGCGGTTGACTGACCAAAGCGCGGGCGATCGCAACTCTTTGTTTTTGTCCTCCAGACAAATCATCTGGATAATAGTTAATCCGCTGTTCCAGTCCTACTAACTCTAGCATTTTTGCAGAGCGATCGCGCATTTGGGAACGCGACAAATTCCCGTGAACTTCCAAACCCATCTGCACGTTTTGTAGCGCTGTCAAACTGCGATGCAAGTTGTGCGCCTGAAAAATATAGCCAATTTTGCGTCGCGCCTTTACCAATTGGTCTGAACTCGCATGGCACATTTCTTGACCGATTATTTTGAGACTTCCCGATTGACCGGATCTCAGTCCGCCAATCAAAGTTAAAAGCGTAGTTTTTCCAGAACCAGAAGGCCCCGTCATCAGCACGATTTCACCTGCATTAATGTCGAGATTAATGTCAAAAAGTACCTGTTTTCGCAGTTGACCTTGACCGAAGTAGTGGTCGAGTTTGTGCGCGGAAATTATAGGTGAAGGAATCTGTAAGGCGTTGGTTGTCGGGTCGAGAGTAGTAGAATTCATAACTTCTTGGTTTGAGGTTTGAGATTGAATGATTCATCGCTTACATCGCCTAAATAGCCGAGTAAAAAGAAGAAAATAAGTTGACAAAAAATATGTTGGCACTCAGGAATTTCTACCAAATTTAGCTTTAATACCCCTTTATTTTTTAGTCTGCGGAGGCGGACTTCATTTGTGTAGGAAAGGTTTCAATCACCGAGTATGATAAAGTGTTTTATAACCCGGATTTAGTGTCCTTCAGACTCACTTATATCATGTCCGGTCGAGCGACCTCGATTTTTGTAGGGGCGGGTTCACCAACAATACCGGCCAATAATTGACCATCTCAAAAACCCGCTCCGACCGGAATATTATGGTTAATCGTGAGGACATGATATTCTTCATTTTCCCTTAAAACATATCTGCTGGATCTGCTGATTGCAGCTTGCGAGTGGCAATTGCTCCCGAAATAGTACACATAATCACGTTCAAAAGTAATACTATAAATGCTCTAATCAGCGTCATATAAAGGGGTAAGTTTGTAGCTTTGCGAGTTAAAGAATAAAGTCCGAAAGAAACTCCTACTCCTGGCAAAAAACCGAGGACAGAAAGAATTAGAGCTTGTTCAAAAACGATGCCCAGTAAATAAACATTGCGGTAGCCCATCGCTTTGAAAGTAGCGTATTCTCCCATGTGGTCGCTGACATCGGTTGAGAGAACTTGATAAACAATAATTACTCCTACTACAAAACCCATCGCGACGCCTAAATTAAACACAAAGCCGATCGCAGTATTCTTAGCCCAATAGTTTTTCTCAAAATCGATAAATTCTTGTTTGGTTAATACCTTGACATCCGGCGGCAAATATGCTTTCAAAACTTGTTGAACTTCCACGGGGTCAGCACCCGGTTGCAGTTGAATTAATCCGGCATTAACACTCGCGGCGTTTTGTCTCGCAAACAGGCGCAGGTAATTTTGATCGCTAGTCATCAAAATACCGTCGGCGGCAAAAGATGCTCCAACTGTGAATAAACCGCTGACGTTAATCCTGCGCCGCTCTACCTCAGCTTTAACAGCTTTTCCTCGATCGATTTGCGCGATCGTCCCTTGGTAATCTCCCCTAGAAGCTCGATCGAACAACACGGTATCCGGCAATTTAATCGCGTTCAAATTTTGGTTAACTTCGGGAAGCGCAAACGCAGGGCGATTCGGATTGAAACCCACCACCATCAGCGACGTTTCGCGCCGAGTTTCGGGATTTTTCCAGTTAGCAATTTTCACGTAAAGCGGCTCGGCTGATTTCACGCCCGGTACATTCATTGCTTGATACAATCTACGCCTGGGGAAGGAAGACAAATTAATCAAATTTCGCGCTTGGGGGTGAATCAAAACTAAGTCTGTTTCCAAGCTTTGATGCAGCCGCGTATTGCTGGTGTAAAGCGCATTTTGAAAGCCTAACTGCATGAACATCAAAACGTCAGCAAAGGCAATTCCGGCTACTGCAACCAGCATTCGCCCTTTGTCGTGACTCAGTTGCAGCCATCCGAGGGAAGTTCTGCGTCTTAATTGTTGTAAGGGTTTGATTAGTGCAATCATAGGATTTTAGATTTTAGATTTTGGATTTTGGATTAAAGACAGCAACCTGATATTGGAACAATTCTTAATCTTTAATAATTAAGTCAGAATGATTCATCTCTCTATTCTCTTCCTCTGTGTCCTCAGCGCTCTCTGTGGTTAAAAAATTCTTAATCCTTAATTTCCCCGATCGCCACCTTGACTTGCAAATTGGTTAATCCCGCTACTTTCTGGCTGGAAGCTTCATCTAAGCGCACTTTTACTTCCACAATTCGACTATCAATATTCGCAGAAGGATCGGTGTTAACAATGTTTTGCCGCTGCACTTGCAAACCAATATGTTCGACAGTTCCCCGCAATTCGCCGGTCAAAGCATCGCTAGTAATTTTGGCGGTTTGTCCGAGGCGTACTTTGTCCACATCGCTTTCGTAGATTTCCGCAACAGCCAGCATCTCGCGAGTTTGTCCGAGTTCGACAATGCCGTCGTTTCCCACTTTTTCCCCCGGATGCGTATGAATTTTCAGGACTTGGGCGTCTCTGGGAGCACGGATGTAAGCTAGATCCAGATTGGCTTTGGCTTGTTTGGCGGCTGAAGCGGCGGCACTGACTTCGGCGGCGGCTGCTGCTATGTCAACGGGACGCACTTCGGCGATGCGATCGAGATTTGCCACGGCTTCATTAATCTGCTGTTGTCGAGATTGCTCAACTTGGCTGAGTTTGGCTTGCGCTTCGTTAATTTGCTGTTGGCGAGATTGTTGAATTTGATTTAATTTGGCTTGGGCTTCGTTAATTTGCTGTTGGCGGGATTCCTGAATTTGATTTAGTTTTGCCTTTCCTTCGTTGAGTTGCTGTTGAGTTGTTTCGGCGGCGAGGCTTTTGCTGTCGCTAGTTGAGGCGGAAATTGCTCCCTGTTTATACAGTTGGGAGTAGCGCCGATCCTCGCTTTGGGCGTTGCGGAGTTCGGCTTGTAGACGGGCAATTGCGGCTTTTTGGGTTTGAATTTCCCCTTGCTGTTCGGCCCTGATGCGGGCAATTGTGGCTTGTTGCGCTGCGATTTCGGTGCTGCGATCGACTTCTAGGCGGCTGACGATCGCCTGTTGCGCTGCGATCTCGTTGCTGCGATCGGCAGATAAACGGCTAATAGTCGCTTTCTGGGCTTGAATTTCGCCGTTTTTGGCTCCAGCTTTGACTTTTGCTAGATTTGCCTCAGCGACGCGCACTTGTTCTTGAGCTTGGTCGAGGGCGGCTTGCAGGCGATCGCGACTATCCAAAATTGCGATCGCTTGGCCTGTTTTCACCCTGTCTCCCTCTTTGACCAAAAGTCGATCGATCCGGTTTCCTTCCGCGGCACCGGAGGCGGAGACTTTAATTACTTCTCCTCTGGGTTCGAGTCGCCCCAAGGCTGTAACTGTGGTTAATTGGGATGCTGTGACGGCTGCTGCTGCGGCTACTGCGTTCGGATCGGGTATGCGCGATCGCCAGATCGTGTAGCCTGTGGTTCCCGCTGCCCCCAGGGTTGCTACTGCTGCCACAACTAGGAGTTTTTTAACTAGGGATGGATTTGAGGATAAGCCGTCCGCTGTTGGTTGGTGTACCATGACATACCTCTTTGTGAGAAAATAAAACTAAACGGTTTAGTTACGATGTCTCCTAATACTAAACCGTTCAGTATAATAATGTCAAGCTCCCAAATAAAAATTACAGAAGCAAGGTATGGCAAGGACAAAACCGATCGAACCAGACGCAGCAGGAGGTGACAAAACCGAGCAAATCCTGCAAGGTGCGATGCAAGAATTTTTAGCCCACGGCTACGCGGGCACGAGTATGGACAAGGTAGCGAAGACGGGGGGAGTGTCCAAAGCCACGGTTTACAGCTATTTTCAAGATAAAGAGGGATTGTTTGCGGCTTTGGTACAGCGGCTGGCGCGAGAAAAAGTCCATTTTACAGTTCTGGATGAAGAACCTGCCGTAGCGCTGCGATTCGCTGCCACAACTATATTGGATCAGGCGACCCAGGAACCAGAATATCTCAATTTTGTGAGGTTAGTGATTGCGGAGTCAGGGCGTTTTCCCCAGCTCGCGCAGACTTTTGTGAGAAACTTAGGTAAACCGGGTATCGAGCGGCTAGCGGAATATTTGGCATCGCATCCAGAGTTAAAATTGCCCGATCCGGAGGCAACGGCGCGAATTTTTATCGGATCTTTGGTATATTTTCAGTTAATGCAGCATATGATGCACGGTAAAGAGATTATCCCAATGGAGCGCGATCGACTGATCGATGGTCTGCTGCACTTGATTTTAGGGCCGGAGTCCAATTCCTAAGTGCGACAAAATCTAGGATTTTTTTTCGAGAATCATTTAAATGCCATAAAGAGCGAGATCCCTTTATGGCTGCGATCGCAGGTTTTAGTCAGGTGTTTTTCCTAACCTTTCCCTCAATTCCTCCGCCGATAACTGCGGCAGTTGTTCTACAAACAATGTCAATTCTGCCACAGGCAATGCCAATAAATTAGTAACTGCAGCAGGCAGAAGATCGCCCAATTCAGGCGATCGTATTTGCAAGACACTTTCAGCCAACAATTTCACTGCTGATTCCCGCCCAGATTCATCGACTGTTAACATCGATATTGCCAGCAACAGCACTGTAAATTCCGCCGCCGCCAACTTGGATATTGGAGATAGAAAAAGTGCCATTTTTGGACTTAATTCTCCAAATCTAACTCGCAGAAAGTTTTCTAAGGATCGTCGATTAAATAACTTCGTAGGTTGGGTTGAGGAACGAAACCCAACCTACAAAAAATGCAAGTTATTTAATTCTCATTCCTAATATTAAGCGCTGTTGTTCTTGTCGGCCTTGTTCTAGTCCTTGTTCTAGTCCTTGTTCTAGTCCTTGTTCTCTAGCTTGTTGCTGTGCTGCTTGTATTTGTTGTTGAAAAAGTGGTGCAATGGCCATAATTAACTCCCGCTCTTCTGGCTCTAATACTTGTGGCGCATCGGTTACTAAAATAATTGGGTTTAAAGCCCCGTCCTTGTAGGACGGCTTTCTGTGTTATACTTACGCTGACACGACAAGCGTAACTATGTTGGTATTTGAGGCAAAACTTGAGGGGACGAAGCAACAGTACGAGAGGCTAGACGAAGCCATCCGCACCGCTCGCTTCGTTCGCAATAGCTGTCTGAGATACTGGCTCGACAACTTGGGAATCGGCAAGTACGAGTTAAGCGCCTACTGCGCTGTCCTAGCCAAAGAATTTCCTTGGGCTGCTAAACTCAACTCTCAAGCGCGTCAGGCTTCTGCCGAAAGAGCTTGGTCTGCAATTGCGCGGTTCTACGACAACTGCAAAAAAAGCACACCAGGGAAAAAGGGCTTCCCGCGTTTTAAAAAACATCAGACGCACGACTCTGTTGAATATAAAACAACAGGCTATAAGTTGTCGGATGATAGACGTACTATCACTTTCACTGATGGGTTTGAAGCCGGAAGTTTTAAGTTGTGGGGAACTCGCGACTTGCACTTCTACCAATTAAAGCAGCTTAAGCGCGTGCGTGTTGTTCGTAGAGCCGACGGTTACTACGTTCAGTTTTTGATCGACCAAGAACGACTAGAAAAGAGAACGCCAACTGGTAAAACACTAGGTTTGGACGTTGGTTTGACTCACTTCTACACAGATTCAGACGGTCAAACAATTGAAAACCCGCGTCATCTGAGAAAGTCCGAGAAAGCTCTCAAACGACTGAATCGGCGTCTTTCGAGAACAAAAAAAGGCTCCAAAAATAAAGCCAAAGCAAGAAACCGATTAAGTAGAAAACACCTCAAAGTAAGTAGACAACGTAAAGATTTTGCCGTGAAATTGGCAAGATGCGTAATCCAGTCTAGCGACTTGGTTGCCTACGAAGATTTGCAGGTGCGAAATATGGTCAAAAATAGAAAGCTAGCTAAATCTATTTCGGATGCTGCATGGTCTGCTTTCCGTCAATGGTTGGAATATTTCGGCAAAGTGTTTGGAGTGGTAACAGTTGCTGTACCACCGCACTACACTTCGCAAAATTGTTCTAACTGTGGGGAAATCGTCAAAAAGTCTTTGAGTCAAAGAACGCACCGCTGCCAACATTGCGGTGTTGTACTCTTACGTGACTGGAATGCCGCAATCAACATACTTGAGTTAGGACTTCGTACCGTGGGGCACACGGAAACGTTAAACGCCTCTGGAGACATCGACCGCTGCATTGGTGAGGCAACTCCTCAATGTAAGTCGAGTCGTGGAAAGAGGAAGCCTAAACAGTGATGTTTAGAATCCCCGACCGTTTACGGCGGGGAGGATGTCAATAAATTTGATTGTAACCGATACAGCAATTCTAGCGCGATAATCCGCAACGGATCGTCTGTTGCTAAAGCGCTTAATTGGGAAATAGCCCTTTGCTGCACTCCCCCTTTGCCCAAAATCCTCAACCACAGAGTTTCTGGAGTTTCGGGCAACTGGTGAATCGCCACAATTGCAGTCCGCAAAGATTCCCCCAAGAAATAAATTCCCTGCATCCAATTCTCTGTGTCTGGTATCGCATTAAAGCTATCTACCAATGCTTTCGATGCTGTGGGCATCGATCGATTTTAGATTTTAGATTTTAGATTTTAGATTGAAGAAAGTGAAGTACACATCGATTTCTCCGACTTCTGAAGTCACATCGCGGCCGATATTAACCGTTCCGAGCGGTGACAGCAATTCCTCCAGGTATTCTTTGGCAAAGAGATCGTGAATAAATCGCGTCATAGAAATTATTTCAAACAGTAAATATATCTTTTAGCCGTTTTCTCACCCATTCTACAGGATTTTCATCCTCTTCTGCTGCATCTACCAATTCCATTTCTCGCAATAATTGCTGTCTCTCGCTGAGTTCTTCTTTGTGTTTGACTATTTCTTTAATAATCTGTTCAGATAAATCCGGTCGTTCAGTTAAAACTTTCTGGAAACCTTCTTTATTGATGGCAAACAAAATTGTTTCTTCCAAAGCTCTTACCGAAGCAGTTCTGGGGATTCCCAACATTAAAGAAAGTTCACCGAGAAACTGACCACTACCGAGGTTATTCAGATGTTTGTCAATAGCTTCTACAAAAACTTCTACTGAACCTGAAAGAATCATGTAAAAAGCATCTCCGGGGTCGTTTTCGTGAAACAAATATTCTTGCGATCGCAGCCGTTTCCGGTATCCAACTTCAATCAATTGCCGCAATTCAAGGTCAGTCAGGTTTTCAAAGTATTCCACCTCTCGTAGCAAACAGCTAAGCGACGATGGCTTTTTCAGTTTCTCTGCAAAAATAGGCGGTTTTTGCTCATTTTCTGAGTAACTGTTCGGGAGGTCAATTGCAGTTTCTTTTTTGTTAAACATGGACAACAGAACTTCGGGATTTTGCAAATAAATTTCACGGTCATTGAACGGAAATTCGATTTTATGCTGGCGGAAATTGTATTCAATTGCAAAATTCAAAGAACTTTTAATTATTTCTCTTTCAGTCGGCTTGTCCGTCCAAACTAAAAGTTCAAATTTAAAACTATCATCACCAAACTCGACAAACAATACTTTCGGATTCGGTTCGTACAATACTCCAGCTTCTGCGTAAGCAATATTTAACAGAGTTTCTGTCACTAACAGGGGGTTACTATTCTCGGCTACTTCTACGGGAACTCGCAGACAGAGTAGGGAATTTTCGTAACTCCAGTTAACAATTTTGTTGCTAATCATTTTGCTGTTGGGAACAATGACGCTAGAGTCTTCAGTAGTTTGGATGATGGTCGATCGAATCGAGATTTTTTTGACGATTCCCATTAATCCTTCTAATTCCACAAAGTCTCCGACTTTAACCGGCCTGTCTAAAAGCAGCGTTAAGCCGCTGACAAAATTAGTTGTTAAATCTTGGATTCCGAAGCCAATTCCGACTCCCAATCCCCCCGCAACTACTGCAAAAGAAGCGAGGTTGAAGCCGATGCTTTGGATGGCGACTATTACTCCCAAAGCTACTATTAAATACCCAATAATTACTGCGATGGCTTCCCTGTTTCCCTCGTCAATTCCCAGTCTGACGAGCAAGCGTTCCTTCAGGAAATTCGTAAATGAGCGTGCTATGACAAGGATAGCCATAAACAACACTATTAGTTCTACCAGTGACTGCAGGGATACTGGATTGTCACCTATTTTAAATAGGGTAGCTGTAAATATTTGCGATATCTGTGTCAACACTTCTTCTGGTATTGTATTCAATTTAAATTCCGGGAATAAGGTTTTTTGTGTGGTCATTTTTAAGGAGAGGAGTAAAAAATAAAGTCCTCAGTACCCAATGTAAAAATCAAATACTGAACTCGTTATCATAAATTTTAACCTATTTTTATGGTAAAAAAACTTAAGTCGTTACATAGAGATGTTGTTCCTCATACTACGCAGTTATCCCTATTGCCAATTTTTCGGATACTTGGTCTTCGCAGGCCTGCGGTTAGTGTGCCACTTTTTCGCGTTCTGAGAGCCGACTCATCTATTATTAAAGCGCTCTAGTAACTTTAGTGAATATTAACTCGATTCGAGTTTATCATACTCTCCACTATTTTTTTTTGAAGTCCCGTTATCAAGTTAAGCAGGGATTATTCAATGACTCTTTAAGTGGACAAGTCAAATATCCAAGTATTACAATGACTTTAACTGGTGGGAGAGATATTGCTATTACTCTGCCAGTTGCGTCCGTTTTATGTATTATCTAAGTAAAAATTTAACGGATCTAGCTAAAATTGATAACGTTTCAAGAATACTTGGCATTCTACCGATATGGGGGACGAAATATAACTTAATCGCATTTGTCAATCCGTAATTTTACTTAAAATATTGCTTGTTTAGGAGTGGAAAATTGGCGATTTGAGGGTAGGTGGACATAAATATGGCGCGAGACATGATTGCTCGATCGCCCAAATCAAAGTTGTCCACCCAAAACCTGAGTAAAGGCTGAGCATAATTACTGATTGACAAATGCTTCCCTAGGTTAAGTTGTCATCAATGTTCTACCGATAGGATTGATTAGCAATAGAATTGATGAGAAATAGAAATACTTGGCGATACATCCGAATAATTAAAAAACATAGTGTCGCAAGGGATACATATCTCGCAGATTGAAAGCCTAATAGTCGCGCTACTGAACGTTTTATTCAGTACCCAAATTGGAGGCAACGAAAACCTTGCGATCGCACAATTGGACAGAAGTTCTAGAATAAAAGCTGAAATGCACGAGCCAACATGAGCAAATTCCCACCAGAGAAAACCCAACCGCCACAGCAAGAGAGCACAACAGCAGAGGTATTGCGACAGGCTCACTTCGAGGCTTTTTTTGCTGCTGCGAATGCCGGACTGATGATTTTAGACCGCCAACTCCGGTACGTCCAAATTAACGAAGCTATGGCCGAGATCAATGGCATTTGTGTGGCAGATCATATTGGTAGGTCGCTGTGTGAAGTGCTGCCAGAATTGGCTGCGAATCTGGGACCAATTTTGCAAGAAATTCTGGATACGGGCAAGCCAATTCTCGACTATGAAGTAGTGGGTGAAACTCCGAGACAACCGGGCCTCCTGCGCTACTGGCAAGCATCTTACTATCCTTTGCGGGATGAAAATGACCTGGTTTTTGGTGTTGGTGCCCTTGTGATTGAAATTACCGATCGCAAGCGGGCAGAACAAAAGCAGGCACGACTGACGGCCATTTTGGAAGCAACTTCCGACTTAGTAGGAGTTTCTGATACGACAGGGCATAGCGTCTATCTCAACAAAGCCGGACAGGAAATGCTGGGGATGTCCCCAGAGGAAGCACGAGCTTCGTTTAGTATAGATTCTGTGTTAGCTCCCTCAGCAACGGCAAAATTCCACAACGAAGTAATTCCCACCGCCTTGCGAGAGGGCCGGTGGACTGGTGAAACTCTGTTTTTGTCATGCGATGGGGAAGAAATTCCAGTCTCCCAGGTTTTGATCGTTCACAAAACCGCAGCGGGTGAAGTCGAGTTTATCTCCACTATTGCGCGGGATATTCGCGATCGCAAAAAAGCAGAGGAAGAACGGCAATTGCTCGCTACAACGATCGAGAACAGCCGTGACTTTATTGGCGTTGCCTCAATGGATGGTCGCCCGATGCTAGTGAATCAGGCTGGTCTGGATTTGGTGGGACTCAGCAGTTTGGACGAAGCCAAAACCAAACACATGAACGACTTTTTCATGGCAGAAGATTTGGACTTTGTACAGCAGTTTATTATGCCTGCAATAATGCAAGAGGGAAGTTGGCGGAGTGATTTCCGCTTCAGACATTTCGTGACAGGTGAACCCATCGCGGTAGATTACACCCTATTTTTGATCAAAGATCCAGAGACTAATGAACCCATAGGAATTGCCACTATTACGCGGGATATTCGCGATCGCAAAATCGCAGAAGATGTCCTGAAACAAAGTGAAGAAAGATTTCGTTCTTTGATGGAAGCCAGCGCTCAAATTATTTGGATCTGCAATGCCGACGGCGAAATGGCGATCGAGCAACCTACTTGGAGTGCATTTACAGGACAGACATTTGATGATTACAAAGGAGGGGGTGGGATCAAGGCTATCCATCCAGACGATCGCTCGTCTATGGTTACTGCCTGGTCAACTGCTATTGCCAATCGATCGCTCTATGAAGTTGAATTTCGTATGCGCCGTCATGACGGGGTATATCGGTACATGAGTTGTCGTGGTGTACCAATTCTGAACGCGGATGGTTCAATTCGGGAATGGATTGGAGCTAATACAGATATTACCGATCGCAAGCAAGCAGAAGAAGCTCTGCGCCAACAGCAAGCTGCGCTGCGCGATCGCAACGTCTTGCTGAGCTCTATTTTGGAAAGTACGCCAGACATAATTGTGGTTAAAGACCGGGAAGGCCGATATGTTGCCCTTAATTCCGAGGTCGCAAAATCCTTTTACGGTAGACCCATTGAGGAAATTATCGGTAAAGATGATTCGGAACTCCTTCCTCCGGCTGCCGCCGTTGCAATAATGGCAAAAGACCGCCAGATCATGGAAGCAGGCCTTACTGAAAGCTACGAAGAAGAGGTTTTCAATGGTAAAGAGAATACTTCTTTTTTAACCACAAAAGCCCCTTGGCGGGACGCTCAGGGCAATATTATCGGCCTGATCGCCATAGCACGAAACATTAACGATCGCAAACAAATGGAAGCAGAGTTGCGCGATCGTAATGCACTGCTCAAATCTATTTTGGAAAGTACACCAGACTTCATTGTCGTTAAAGATCGGGAAGGTCGTCATGTTGCCCTTAACTCCAATGCAGCAAACTTCTTGGGCAAGCCAATTGAGGAAATCATCGGCAAAGATGATTTGGAATTAATGTCGCCTGACACTGCCCGTGAAATGATGGCAAAAGATCGCCACATCATGGCAGCAGGAATCACTGAGAGTTACGAGGAAGATATCTCTTCTCATGATGAAAGCCCTACGACCTTTTTAACTACAAAAGCTCCTTGGCGGGATGCTAATGGTAATATCCTGGGCATCATCGCCACAACACGAGATATTACCGATCGCAAACAAGCCGAAGATGCTATCAAACAAAGCGAAGGACGCTATCGATCGCTAATCCTTGCCATGTCCCAAATTGTCTGGACAGCAGATGCTGAAGGAAGATGCCCAGATATACCGACTCTGAGAGCTTACACCGGACAAACCGAAGCGGAGGTCGTTGGTTTTGGCTGGTTAGATGCAATTCACCCGGACGATCGCGAACGAACGGATCAGGTGTGGATGGAAGCAGTGCAAACGAAAACCATGTATGACACAGAATATCGAATCCGGGGAGCGGATGGAAACTATCGTTATTTTCAAGGTAGGGCGGTGCCAATTCTGAATGAAGATGGCAGCATCCGGGAGTGGATTGGCACTTGTACCGATATCCACGATCGCAAACAAGCCGAAGATGCTATCAAACAAAGCGAAGAACGCTATCGATCGCTAACCCTTGCCATCTCCCAAATTGTCTGGACAACGGATGCTGAAGGAAGATGCCAGGATTCACCGAGTATGAGAGCTTACACCGGACAAACGGAAGCTGAGGGGGTTGGTTTTGGCTGGTTAGATGCAATCCACCCGGACGATCGCGAACGAACAGTTCAGGTGTGGATGGAAGCAGTGCAAACGAGAAGCCTGTTTGAGATGGAATATCGAATGCGCGGAACGGATGGAAACTATCGTTATTTCCAAGCTAGAGGGGTGCCAATTCTAAATGAAGATGGCAGCATCCGGGAGTGGGTTGGCACTTGCATCGATATCCAGGATCGCAAACAAACAGAAATCGTACAGGCAAAAGCCAGGGAAGCCGCAGAAGCAGCTAGTCGGGCCAAAAGTGAATTCCTTGCTAACATGAGCCACGAATTGCGGACTCCGCTTAATGGCATCATGGGATACGCGCAGATTCTTCAGCGTTCCAAAGTCTTGAATGAAGAAGAGCGATCGCGCATTGATGTTATTTATCAGTGCGGTTCGCATTTACTGACCTTAATCAATGATATTCTCGATTTGTCGAAGATTGAAGCACAGAAAGTCGAACTAATGCCCACGGATTTTCATTTTCCGGCGTTCCTGCAAGGTGTCGCAGAAATGTGTCGCATCCGAGCTGAACTCAAGGGAATTCACTTTCATTTTCCATCCAGCCCCGAACTCCCGATCGGTATTCGTGCAGATGAAAAACGCTTGCGACAAGTGTTATTTAATCTTTTGAGCAACGCTATTAAATTTACGGATGAGGGCAGTGTTACTTTTATAGTCAGTTTTGCAACAGAAGGAAAAATTCGCTTTGAAATACGCGATACAGGTACCGGCATTGCACCCGATCAACTCCAAGCTATCTTTCAGCCATTCGAGCAGGTAGGAGATCGCAAACGGCAGACGGAAGGCACGGGATTAGGACTGGCAATTAGCCAAAGAATTGTAGAACTAATGGGCAGTACCATTCAGGTTCAAAGTGAGATGAATGTTGGCAGTATTTTCTGGTTTGATGTTAGTCTGCCTCAAGCCGATGAATGGGTAAAAACGTCTCAAATCGACCATCATGGGCAGATTATCGGCATCAAAGACCGCCAACCTAAGATTGTGGTTATTGATGACAAATGGGCTAACCGTTCGGTAATTAACAACTTGCTCAGTCCGATCGGCTTTGAGGTGTTTGAAGCCAACGATGGGCACGAAGGCTGGGAAAAAATTCTAGAGGTGCAGCCCGATTTAATCGTTACCGACTTAGTAATGCCCGAACTAGATGGCTTCGAGCTAATTAAGCGGGTTCGAGAATCGGAAAATTTCAAAGACATCATCATTATTGTGTCTTCTGCCAGCGTATTTGAAACAGATCAATACAGAAGTTTAGAGGCAGGAGGCAACGCCTTTATTCCCAAACCTGTTCAGGCAACGGAGCTCCTGCAAAAATTGCAACAGTATCTTCAGTTAGAATGGCTTTACGAAGCCAATGAAGCTCAACTGGCGATCGGCTCAGACACCAATGAGCTAATTGCACCGCCTGCTACAGAAATGGAAATCCTATACGAGCTGGCTATGAAAGGAAATTTCCTAGAAATAGTTAAGCAGGCGGTATTACTTGAAGAACTAGATCCCCAATACATTCCCTTTGCTAAAAGATTGCATCAAATGGCAAAGGACTTTCAAGACGAAGAGATTTTAACGTTTATTCAGTCCTACAAGTAAGGTTTATGACTTCAGAAATTCAAGCAAATGGTACGATTCTTATAGTTGATGACAATTCAGCTAACTTAGGTGTCTTATCTGATGCCTTAAGCCAAGAAGGATTTGAAGTTCGGGTTGCGAAATCTGGCAAAATGGCACTAGAGCGAGTCAAATATGCTCTACCGGATCTAATCTTGCTAGATGTCATGATGCCAGAAATTGATGGATTTGAAACCTGTCGTCGATTACAGGCTAATCCAGAAACTAAACAGATTCCCATTATATTTATGACTGCTCTCTCGGATACGGCTAATAAAGTTGAGGGGTTTAAGCTTGGGGCTGTAGATTATATTACCAAACCCTTCCAACAGGAGGAAGTATTAGCTCGCGTCAAGCTGCATTTAAAGCTTCATGTTTTAACTGAGAAGTTAGAAGAAAAAAATACATTATTGGAGCAAAAAATTTTAGAGGTTAGCCAAGCCTATGAAGATTTAAAACAACTGCAACTTAAGTTAATTCAAAGCGAGAAAATGTCCGGCTTAGGGCAAATGGCGGCTGGAATTGCTCATGAAATAAACAACCCTATAAATTTTATCTCTGGCAATCTGGGTTATGCCCAAGAGTACGCTCATAACTTACTAAAAATAATACATCTCTATCAAGAAGATTATGTAAATCCCACCCCTCGGATTCAAGCAGCAATGGATGAAATAGAACTGGAATTTGTGGAGGAAGATTTTATCAAAGTTCTTAACTCAATCAACTTAGGAACGCAGCGCATCCAGGAGATTGTTAAGTCTATGCGAATCTTTTCTCGCCTAGATGAGGCAGAGGTGAAATCTGTAAATATTCATGAAGGAATTGATAGTACACTCACCATCCTGCATCATCGTTTAAAAGCAAAACCAGAGCATCCTGAGATTGAACTAATAAAAAAGTACGGTCAGCTTCCACCAGTAGAATGCCATGCCGGACAATTAAATCAAGTGTTCATGAATATTCTTTCCAATGCCATTGATGCTTTAGAGGAATCGAATCAGCAGCGTTCCTTTGCAGAAATTAAACAACACCAGAACCGCATTCAAATTGCTACAAAAGTAATTGACGATAATTGGGTTGCTATTTATATTAGTGACAATGGTCGGGGAGTTTGCGAAACTCTACAACAGAAGCTATTTGACCCATTTTTTACTACCAAACCTATCGGTAAAGGAACTGGGTTGGGATTATCTATAAGTTACCAAATTATCGTTGAAAAGCATGGGGGAAGATTATACTGCCAGCCTGGATTAGGAAAGGGAATAGAATTCGTCATTGAAATTCCTATTCGGCAGCAAGCTTGTAAAGCTGCTTAGGATCGCGAATTAAATAACTTACAATTTTAATTGTTATTGTGGGATGGGCGTCCCGCCCGTCCTTTTTGGACGGGCGGGACGCCCATCCCACTTTCAAGAGTGGAAGTTATTTAATTCTCATTCCTTAGTTTCCCGGTGCAATATCTCTTAGGAACTTTGGTTAATTTCTCGCTGACAGCGGGGACGACAAGGTGTTCCTGTGCAAATAAAGCCTGCAGGCATATTTTTAAAGACGCTGCTGCGAGCTCCAATTAAGGCATTTGCACCGATTTCTACACCAGGGCCAATGAAGCAGTCGGCGGCAATCCAAACGCCGTTATTAATGATAATAGATGCTGTTATTAAGCCAAAGGCTGGGTCTTGAGGGTCATGAGTGCCGGTGCAGAGGTAGCTTTTTTGAGAAATGACGCAGTGTTTGCCGATCGCAATTCGATCGAGACTGTACAATACAACATCATCTCCTATCCAACTGTAATCGCCGATTGCAATTTTCCAAGGATAGGTAAAACGAGCCGTGGGGCGAATAATCACACCCCGACCTATTTTCGCTCCAAATAACCGCAGCAACCCCCTTCTGATGCCGTTAAAAGGGTGTGGAGTGAGAGGAAATGCGATCGCCTGGACGAACCACCAAAGCAAAATTAGCCAACCAGGCTTTCCTCGATCGAACTTTGATTGGTTGTACAGCCGCAAATCAACTAAAGATTCGCCTGTCAAAGTATTTGCGTGATTGTCGCTAATTGGACGATCGTTTATTTGAGAATTGGGGGAATTTGCGCTCAAATTTTCCGGATCTTGGTGCGGATTTGGTATATAATCGGTCATTGATAGTTAATTTAATGTTTAATTTAAAATCGAGTTTAACCTTAAGGACTGCTGCATGACATTTCTAGTTAGGGACAATTTTGACTCGGAAAACGCCAAGGATATCGCACAATGCGAGAAGACAAATCCCAGAATTGGCAAAGTGCGACTTTTACAAACAGCATTGGTACTGCTTAGCAGCTTTTTTGTAGCAGAGTTAATCGCCGCACTTAATTCTCATAGTTTGTCCCTATTAGCAGATGCGGGTCACGTTTTTTCAGATGTAGCAGCTTTAGCAATAACTTTGACAGCGACTTGGTACTCGTCACTTAAAAACAGAAGTAAATCGGTGGATTGCGCGATCGAATTGAGTTCGGGTACTATTCTTAAGAACAGGCAAGATGCCTGTTCCACAAACAGTGAATTTGATTGTGGGGTGGGCATCCTGCCCGCCCGTGGAGAAATCATTGCTGCTTTAATTAATAGTATCAGTTTAGTGGCGATCGCCCTTTGGATTGCCGCCGAGTCGATCGGCCGTTTGCAGTCCCCAACACCCGAAGTAGAAGGGCTGCCGATGTTAATTACCGCCATAGTCGGTTTAAGCATCAACTCGATTAATGCTTGTTGCTTGCATTCCTGCTGTCACGGCGACTTAAATCTCAAAAGCGCCTTTCTGCACGCAGTCGCCGACATTTTTTCATCGGTTGGAGTAATTATAGCTGCGATCGCCGTAGCGTGGCTGCACTGGAATTGGGCTGACGGCTTAATTAGCTTGCTAGTCTCTGCATCAATTATTTTATTAACTCTACCATTGCTAATCGAAAGCATCCAATTGCTGCTGGGAAAAGTATCAGCAATATCCGCAAATCAACAGCCTTGTGATTGCGAAAAAGTGAGCGCAGAAAAATTGCTTTTTCCATCCCTCGAAGAACTTATTAAATGATCTCTCCTCATCTGCGTATATCTGCGTAGATGCGCTGAGATATGCAGTTAAAATACTTAAGTAATTAACAAGGGCGATGTCTAGATTGTAAAGATATCGTAAACCTTATTATGTCCTCATGGCAAAGATCCGACTTTTCCGACTTTAAGATCCGACTTTTCCGACTTTACAAAGGCAGGGGCCCGAAGCAATGATAGAGACAGGGAAAGTCAACCCACGATGTCTAGATTGTAAAGATATCGTAAACCAGAAGTGTTATGTTGCGAAATGTTAAATAAAAATATTATCTGAAAAATATGTCTTTAGTATGATACATTGAGGTTGCATCTAAGTTAAACAAAGCCATTCCAACGCGAGGTCAGTGAAAGTTCACTTCTGATCGGGATTACCTCGCTCACGTTCTACTTTGCTGGCGGCTTTATTGCGCCAAAATCCGAGTTTCACGCTGCTATGACGATCGCCCAGGGGGGGCGCAAGTCGATCGAATGTTGTCAGCTATGAGCGAAGACAATCAGTTTTTCGTGTTCATTTTCCGTGAACAAAAGGCAACGGGCTAACAATTTTACCGATCGAGCGATTTGAGCAATAAAACTAATAAATTATTCAGTCCTATGCAAGAGCACTTAAGATTTGAGGCGGGGTTTCAACCCCGACCAGACTTGGATGTAAACGATACATATAAAGGATTTCAGCAATTATGAACTTATCAACTATGAACAAGCAAATTATTTTCGTAGACTCTTCAGTACAGGATTATCAAAGCCTGATCCAAGGCATCGATCCCGCTCTAATTGTGATTTTAAATGAAAATTTCAGCGCGATCGACCAAATTACTAACGCCTTGGCAGATCAAAAAGATATTGAAGCAGTTCATATAGTTTCTCACGGCAGCGAAGGCATCTTAAAACTCGGTGCTGACGTACTCAATGACAATAACCTAGAAACTTTCAGCAATCAGCTAAAACAGTGGGGAAGTGCGCTGACAGCAAATGGGGATATTCTATTATATGGATGCGATGTAGCCGCTGGAGAAGTTGGAGAAAACTTCGTAAAGCGCCTCAGCGAAATAACCGGGGCAGATGTGGCAGCATCCACCAACAAGACCGGTAATGCAGCACTAGGGGGCGACTGGGAATTAGAAAAAACAACAGGGGCGATCGAAGCCTCCCTTGCCTTGTCCAGCGAAGCAATGGCAACCTATGGCGGTGTTTTAGCCTCACCCGTTCAATTTGACTTCACATCAGTATTCGATCGCGATGTCATTATCAACTACACGGGAGGAGCCATAGACACCCTACAAGGCGAATTGGGTTACGCAGCGGGAGGGGCTAACATAGATACCTTAATCACTCAGTCCTTTGCAACCGAGAAAGGCGGTGCTAGTGGCAATGGTTTACCCGACAACGGCTTTTTCGCAGCAAATGCCTTCCGTCCCGACGTTCAGCTAGGCTACAACAACACCAATAACGGCAACAACGCCAAAGTTCTTACAACTAACGGCACATCCTTTAACTTTGCTGTTACGCCCAACCAGTATTCACAAATCCACCTGTTCGCCACCAGTACAAATGGCAGTGCTGAGATGCAGGTGACATTTAACTATAGCGATGGCACTAATGGGACAGGCACAGCCACAGTAGTTCCTGACTGGTTTGACGAAATTACCGAAACATCGTCGAGTTACTATCTAATCGACGGAATGGATCGAAGCAGTGATACAGCAGGAACAGGTTATCAGAATGCCAATGATCCTGCCCTATTCGGGTTCATGTTTAATCCTAACCCAGCCAAAACGCTGCAGAGCATTACCGTCAGTAAAACAAGCGGTACCAGCCTTGCTAATTATCTGGGAGTTTTCGGAGCCACAGGTGTTTTAGCTGACATCACAGCGCCGACAGCCGCCAGTTTCAGCCCCGCAGACAACGCCACCAGTGTTGCAGTTGCTGCTGATTTAGTTGTCACCTTGAGTGAAGCCGTACAAAAAGGCATCGGCAATATTGTCATCAAGAAAGTCTCCGACAACTCAGTGGTGGAAACCATTGATGTCACATCAGCCAATGTCACCGTTAGCGGTTCTACTGTCAGCATTAATCCTACCGCTGACCTCGCACCAAGTACCGAATACTATGTAGAAATTGCTAGCGGGGCGATTAAAGACTCGGCTGGTAACAATTATGCCGGGATTACAGGGCCAACCAGTTGGAACTTCACAACCCTCACCGCTTCCACGCTGCCGATTCCTCCCATCCCACAATTAACCCAAAACGGTAGTGCTAATACCAGTCATCAGGGACAGAGCTTCACAGCTTCTGAGAATGGAACAATTAGCGAGATTGCGGTTTATACCGGAGGTGCTTTTACTGGCAATTTATTGATTTACAACAGCAGTAATGGCAGCGGCGCTGGCGGGAACAAAGGTACTCCTACCTATCAACAGAGCATATCACTCCCATCGGGCATGGGTTGGAAAACAGTTAAATTAGACACTCCTTATTCGGCTACCAGTGGGCAAACCTACTCCGTTATTTTTGAGGGAACAGGTACATTCTCTTTCTCGAATACCAACCCTTATGGGGGTGGGAACTATATCTTCAACTACGGCAATGCCAATGCCTCTAATGATTTAGCTTTCTTCATTAACCCGCCGGAAATTGATCTCAAAGGTAATGGTACTTCCATCGCCAATCAAGATATTACACCCACGACAATTGATGGCACTGCTTTTGCTGATACCCCAGTTGG
>NZ_JAUBOQ010000022.1:113641-116166 GCF_036700325.1 Microcoleus sp. Z1_B2 | reverse complement strand
ATCAATTACGCACTTGATTTAGCTAAACACTTCATCTTATCATGTTTGAGGTTGAAATTAAGATGCGTTTACCCTGAATTTACAGCGAGGAAGTCAAACAACTTTGCGCTTCCAGATTCGGAAGTATAAATTATGAAACCACAAATAAATTTAGCACCATCTAAATCTCCAGAAGAACTCCATACCCAGCTACAGGAGTTGAGCGAAAAACTTGAGGAAGTAGAGGATGAAAAAAATAGCTATGAAACCTTAGTAGAAATTATCACACAACACTCCACGGATCTGGAAAACCAGATCCATCATAAAAACCGAGAGATGCAGACTTACATTGAGCAGGTAAAAAAGGTTATAGATGCAGCTATTGCTGTAAAAAATAATAGCTTTGAACCCCAGATATTGTCAGATGTGGCAGCGCGCAGTGATGCACTGGGAGAACTAGCACAGGTATTTTCGCATATGGTGCAAACGGTGAAAGCGCGGGAACAAGAATTAGAGAAACTTTTGCAGGCTTACGGACGTTTTGTTCCCGCTGAATTTCTCCAATTTCTCGGCAAGCAGAGCATTGTTGATTTCCAGCTTGGAGATCACGTGAGCAAAGAGATGGCAATTATGTTTTCCGATATGCGTTCGTTTACCACGATGGCGGAGCAAATGACTCCTCAAGAAAATTTTGATTTCATCAATAACTATTTACAGCAAGTTAGTCCGGAAATTCGTAAGCACAATGGTTTTATTGTCAAGTATATTGGAGATGGAGTCATGGCAGTTTTTCCTGATGGCGTGGATGATGCTATTCAGGCAGGAATTGTGAAATTGGAGCAGTTGCATAAATACAATCAAAGCCGTAAAATAAATGGGGATATACCGCTGAAGATTGGCATTGGTATCCATGTGGGTGATACGATGGTTGGGATTATTGGAGATGCGAATCGGATGCAAGCAGATGCGCTCTCAGATCATGTCAATCTCACCGCTCGTCTGGAAGGTTTGACTAAGTATTATGGCGTATCTTTATTAATTTCTGGAGATGTGGTACAACGTTTGAGTCAACCAGAAAAGTATCATATCCGTTTTTTGGATCGGGCTATTGTCAAAGGTAGACAAGAAGCCATTACAGTTTGTGAGGTGTTAGATGTTGAAGTAGAACCAGTGCGATCGCTCAAAATTCAAACCTTGCCTATATTTGAGGAGGGACTCCAAGAATATTGTCAGGGAAATTTTGCTAAGGCCATTGTTTGTTTTGAACAGATAGTAGCACTAAATCCAGATGACAAGCCCAGTCAACTTTACCTAAAACGCATCCAATCGCTGTTAGAAAAGAGTATTCCGGCTAACTGGAATGGCGTGTGGAAATTCACCAAAAAGTGACCTTAATACCTCAATTAGAGCTAGAAAAATCATGACATCTGGAAGCTTAAAAACAATGACCCAAATCTTTGGAGAATTCATTGAAGAATTTCCTCCTGAACACGATTCCCTAGAACTGACATTTACTCCCAGTTCTCGCCCGATTAAACAGCGCTGGCGCAACAACAGGCTTTCAGCTCATTTTGTAGCCGATTATTTGTCTAGCTTTCTACCTGTGGATGAGGAGGATGCTAGCAGCGAGAAACGGATAAAAGAAAGCAAGGGAGCTGTGAGCTACGTAGCCAACGAACTGTTAGAAAATGCGATTAAATTTAATAACGATGATACTCATTACAAGGTCAAATTTGGCATACACTTTATTGGTGAAACAGAGGTGACGGCGGTAATTTTTGCCAGTAATAGTGTCACTTCAGAAGGGGCGAGTAAGTTGAAGGAGTTTATTGAAGAAATTATGGCTTCCGATCCCAATGAACTTTATTTGCAGCAGCTTGAAAAAAATGCAGAATCTGAAAGTGATACATCGGGATTGGGATTGCTGACGATGATTAATGACTATTCAGCTAAGATAGGTTGGAAATTCGAGCCCAGGCCAGATAGTGATACCATCATTGTTACGACTGTGGTTCAAATTAGGGTCTAGTTTCTAGCATTTCAATATTTACTCTCTTGTGCGATCGCACTATTTTAGTCAGGAAATAAAATCACAATGGGCATTCAAGACATTCAAGGTGAAGATTACAGCATTCAGTACGATCCAGAATCAGTCACAGTCACTTTCCAAGGCGAACTGAGCCTGAGCGGCCCTCCAGAATATGCACCAATAGCCGAATTGTTAGATGAGGTCGCCAATGGCGAACCTCCTACTATTACCTTGAACCTAAAACAATTGGAATTTGTTAACAGTTCTGGTATCAGTATGCTGTCTAAATTTGTTATTAGCGTTCGGAAAAAGAAAACGATTCAACTTTTGGTATTGGGTTCAAATGATATTCCTTGGCAACAGAAATCTCTCAGAAATTTAGAAAAGCTGTTGCCAACTTTGAAGCTCGAATTAGCGTAGGATATGTGTAAATTTTAATTACAGTTAACACAGGCGGGACGCCCGTGCCACACATAGTTAACACAGGCGGGACGCCCGTGCCACAGTTAACACAGGC
>NZ_JAUBOQ010000022.1:95143-113541 GCF_036700325.1 Microcoleus sp. Z1_B2 | reverse complement strand
GGGACGCCCGTGCCACAGTTAACACAGGCGGGACGCCCGTGCCACAGTTAACACAGGCGGGACGCCCGTGCCACACATAGTTAAAATAGATAAATTTCGAGGATTAGTAAATTGCTTAAGTTTGCTGGATCGGCAGTTCCATGATAAACTCGGTTCCCTTGCAGGGTTCCGACTCGCACCGAAGCGAGCCTCGGTGATTCTCTACTAAGATTTTGTAGACAATAGACAATCCTAAACCGGTACCTTTACCGATTTCCTTGGTGGTGAAAAACTGCTCGAACATTCGCTCTTTTATCTGTGGTGTCATTCCGGTTCCCGTGTCAGCAATCCGCACTCTCACGCGATCGGGGCCAGCTAATTCTGTGCTGATAAAAATTTTTAGCGCAGCATTGGGCTGATTTTGTGCTACCTCGTCCAAAGCATCGATCGCGTTGGTAATTAGATTCATAAATACTTGATTTAGCTGTCCTGAATAACACTCTACAGGAGGCAACTTTCCATATTTTTTAATTACTTGAATGTCGCGACGATCTATTTGAGAATTGAGACGGTTTCGCAAAATTAACACGGTGCTGTCAATGCTGTCGTGCAAGTCGCACATGGTCATGTTAGTGTTATCGGTTCGCGAAAAATTGCCCATAGATTTGACAATTTCGCGAATGCGATTGGAACCCATTTGCATGGAAGACATAACTTTAGGCAAGTCTTCAACTAGAAAATCAAGATCTATCTCTGCGATTTTAGCTGTGATTTCGGGACAGGGATTTGGACAGTATTCTCGATAGAGGCGCAGCAGGTGTAGCAAATCTTGAGTATAAATTTCCGCATGGCTCAAGTTGCCGTAAATAAAACTAACTGGGTTATTAATTTCGTGGACGATACTAGCCATTAGCGCCCCCAGCGAAGACATTTTTTCGCTGTGGAGGAGTTGAGCTTGAGTTTGTTTTAGTTCGCAAAGTGCGCGATCGAGCTGGGCTGCTTGAGCTTCCGCTTTCGAGGTAGCAGCACAACTTTCTTGATAAAGTTCTACCTGTTTAAGGTCGATTTCAAATTGTTCGATTTCGCTTTCTTGCTGGTATTGACTCACTACGGCATCGAAAGCTTCTAGCAAGTCGCCGCCCGCTGCTTCGACAATGTACAGCAGGTGGGGATTTTCCAGCCTGAGTTCGGCATCAGGAACTTGCACCAAGGCTTTTATTCGATCGATATATGCGCGTACTTGTTTGTCTAAATACAGTGGTGGCTCAAAATACATGGCCTTGACGGTGGCTGAAGGGGGACTCAATAAGTTGAGGCTGCTGCTAGTATTAATTAAGTCGCGGTGGGATTTTTCCATAAGCTCGATCGCCTCTAACAAATTCCCCCGCAGCTTGGCTCTTTCTACGCCATTCTGAGAGCCAACTAACCTCATGCAAAAAAAAGCCGTTCGTTGGGAAAGCATTCGCTGGCGGCCGCTGATGTTAATTACCGCAGCACTAATTTTTCTGGCTGTCGTAATTTCTTCCAGATTAAAGTAGTTGCTCAGTGCTGCCATTGGTAATACCCCCGACTCCACTAAATGTCTGTAGCTCCTGCTGACACAAGATTTAAGAGCCATAAAAAAAATTGTATAATACACTAATCAATATATTCTGTATTTCCTAATAAAGTAGTATACTAAAACACAATTATTTTCCATTTGTGGCTTATCACAATTTTTATGATTCGGCTTCTTGCACAGTTTTTCTTAATTATTCAAAAATTCACAAGTCAACTTCGCCATAATTGGAGCTTGAGTTTGCGGCAACCCGTGAGTGGCATTGGGAATAATTGCTAACTCTGCCCCCGGTATCTTGTTAGCCTAGGTTTCACAGTGCCATAGAGGAATTGTTTCGTCACTATCTGCTGCGATAACTAAGGTAGGAATTTGCAATTTGTGAATTTCTTTTTCTACTGTATCAACTGCATCTTCTGGCTGCATCCGACTCATTAACAATGACCTTGCTACTGGTTGAGATATCAACTCCCTGCGCCACCCCGAAATTTGCTGCAATTTCTCACTTTTTCCCGCTAAACTCGCAAAAGGTTTTGCCAACTGCAATGCCCAATCAACAACTGGAGTTTCCCACAATAGCGGCCGCAAAGCATCGTATTCACCGCAAAAACTGTCGTCCCGAATTCCGGCTGGTGCTGCTAACACTAAACTGCTCACAGAATTAGGATATTTGAGGGAATATGCAGATGCTACCCAACCGCCAAAAGAATGTCCGATGATGCAGCAAGGTTCGATATTTAGTTGTTCTACAACTTGCCGCACAAAAGCAACTTCTACAGCTACGTCGTAGCGGATTTCTGGTTTGCTGGATTCTCCAAAACCCAACATATCTAAACTAATGCACCGAAACTGAGATTGCAGTAACTCAATTAATGGCAGCCAGCAAGTCTTTTCTCCTAAGACACTCTGCAGCATCAATAAGAGTCTGCCGCACCCGATGTCGAGGTAGGTGGCTGTTTGGCTGCTGCTATTGACAAATGTACTTAATGTGTGCGCTTGTTCTACAGGTGCTTGAGACTGCATGGCGATCGACTCCCGATCGGTCAGGAATCTTTGTAAAGGATTGTAACAAAAAAGCAGTCCAAAGGTTAAACTTCATTACGGAGTACACAGTTAGAAATAGACCATGATATTGTCTATGATTATTAGAAAATACTACAAACCCAAAGCAGGAGAACACTTTGAACTCTACTTTAAGACAGTACCCGGCTTGCTCTCTTCGCGAAGATGTCAGTGAGTACGTAGCACACCTACAGCTTCACATGACTTTACAAGCTCGCAACTTGCTCCCTACCATTACCACCGCTAAGGATAGTCGCGAACAACTGTTGCAGCAGACTCAGGCTCATTTTGAGAAACGTGTTTCTCGACAAGCTATTTAAACAAATTTTCGGTTTCCCCAATTTACGATCGCCCGCGGTCGAACTTTCCGACATTTCAGCATCCCAGAAACCCGGTAGCCTCAACAATACCGGGTTTCTTTTCGGCTAATTATGCAGGGGGCCAGGTTTTGGGTAATATGCGTTGGGTATGCTTTAAATTTAATGTCTATGCGAATTCCGATTATTGCATTTTTGACTTTGGCTGGGCTGGCTGGCGGCGAATTGGCAGCCGGGGCGATCGATCCGAGTGCCGCACCGACTGAGGCCCAGTTTAGAGAGGGAACCGCAGAAATTGACAGGCGAGACGCCTGTCCCACAAGAGCACAGAGGGAGGAGGATGAGGTGAGTCTCACATCTGGCACCATTCTCCAGAACGGGCAAGATGCCCGGTCCACAAGAGATGAATTGTTTTGTGGAACAGGCATCTTGCCTGTTCATCAAAAGCTGATTGAAAATGGTGCAGCATCTGTCAAGAACGGTGCAGCATCTGTCCAGAACGGGCAAGATGCCCGTTCCACAAGAGATGAATTGTTTGGTGGCACAGGAATGTTGGCTGAAGTACGCGGGGCGCAGCTATCCCCTAGGGAATCGCCCTCACTCAAGTCCAACCACAATAAAGATTTTACATCTCTGTTAAAAACTCCGGCGACGATCGCGACCAACGCTGAAATCCCCGAAGCAGTAAACAGCAACGCCAGACAGCTAGGCGGTACTCTACAAATCAGTCAAGCGGGCAATGCTGAAGGCGTTTACGTTGCTGAGGTGAAAATTCGCTTTGTCAATTCCAGAGGCGAAGCTGTTGATAGAAAAGGGAATCGAATTGAGGGCAGAATTTCGGAAGATTTTATCCGAGGTGAGCTCAAACTCAAGGCGGGGGATAACTACAGCCGGGAAGTTGTACGATCGGATTTACAGCAGTTGCAGCAATTGGGATTGTTTGAGAAAGTTACGGTTTCGATCGAAGAAGTTGGCACGGATGTTAATGTAATCTACAACGTTCAAGAGCGATCGGCTCGCTCTTTTAGCGTGAGTGCCAGTCTTAGTGATGATGTTGGCGTTGCTGTTCCTCTTTCCTATACCGATCGAACTTTCGGCACAAACCCCCAGCGGCTGGCGGTGGAACTTGAGCCCAGCCTCCGAGGTATCCAGTACGATGTCCAGTTTGTCAGCCCTTACGTTGCCGCCGAAGACCGTTTGGGATACAGTGTGAGAGCTTTTGGCGATCGCAGAATATCGGAAATTTTCAACAAAGATATTGATTTGCCCAACGGGAACCGAGTTCGGGAAATTCGGATGGGGGGAAATCTCAGGTTTACCAGACCTTTGGGCGATTGGCAATCGACTTTGGGACTGAATTATACAAACATCAGTACGCGCGATCGCAACTTAAATATCGCCCGTCGCGACGAACTCGGCAATCCTCTCACATTCAGTGGCAGCGGCGTTGACGAGTTATACACTGTTTCTTTTGGTGCGATGCTCGATCGGCGGGACAATCCCTTCAACCCCACCAGCGGCTCGATTCTGAGCCTCAGCACCGAGCAGTCGATACCTCTGGGACGAGGTAACATTGTGAGTAACAGGCTGTTAGCAAATTATATACATTATGTACCAGTAACTTTGCTCGGCATCAGCGAGTCCGAAGCCTTGCCCGAAATGCTGGCTTTTAACTTGCAAGCGGGCACGGTAATCGGGGATTTGCCACCAACGGAAGCTTTTCGCCTCGGCGGTCGCAATTCTGTGCGGGGTTACGATAGCGGGGATATTGGCAGTGGCAGGAGTTATTTTTTAGCTTCGGGTGAATATCGGTTTCCTGTCGGGAGGGATGTTGGCGGCGTGATATTTGCTGATTTTGCGTCGGATTTGGGAACGGGAGATAGTGTACTGGGAAAACCGGCCGTAGTCAGGGACAAACCGGGGACTGGGGCGGGTGTTGGGCTGGGTGTGAGGGTGCGATCGTCCTTTGGATTAATTCGCTTAGATATGGCTGTTAGCGACTCCGGCGACCTCAAACTTATACTCGGTACAAAGCAGCGATTTTAAATTAGTCATCAGTCGCGAGTTAACTGTAGGGGCGGGTTTTACCAACAATATTTGATAACCGCAAACAATCTTGTAAACCCGCCCCCACACCACCGATAACCCAGATTAACCTGATATTCGAGCGAATCCAAAAAATGTAGATTCGGATTTGCCGCCCAAGTGGGGGCGGGTTTATTATATTGTTGGTTTCTGGCATAGATGATTGGTAAAACCCGCCCCTACAGGATGCGTGAAGATACAAGAAGCGATTTCAATCGCCAGTTGCTAAAAAAGGTTTCAGCCTACGGTTTTAAACAGCGGGGTGTCTGCTATGTCTGCTAAAAATTGGGCGAGTTGTCGATCGAATAATTGAGTTTGATTTCTTTCGTCAACCCAACCTCCACAGTTTGTGGTAGTAATTGAAATGGAGTGAAATATAGCACCTCGGTAAGGACACCACAATGTGGGTTCCCTACTGGGTTGTAAGCAATTTACAATTGCTATATTTATGCTCGTAAATGCTTAACGCTTTGGTTTCTTTACATCAACAGTTTTCGGCTTAGCCGCCGGAGTGCGCGGATAAAACTTAAACTTATTGAGCGCAGCACTTGCCGATTTAGCCACACCGCTATCTATATCTCGCAAAGCTTTTTGTAGCAGCGGAATCACTTTTTCCGACTTAATCATTGCTAGTGCTTCCACAGCAGCTTCGCGCACCTCCGGGTGAATATCTTGAGCTAATTTTCCCAAGGTTTCTATTGCTCGCTGACCTTCGGATCTCAGAGCATTAGCAGCAGCCATTTTACCTAAAGCAGACGCTGCAAACTTCCGGGTTTCTTTGTCCTGACTTTGAACACATCCCATCAACTGCGGTAGGGAATAGCTTGGTGCTTGTCTGGTAATTGGAAGCTGTTGTTCGACTTCGGGTTGATGTAAATCAATGGGTTGTGGTTCTGAAAAACCTGTGTAATTTAACTCTTCTTCAACTTCTGTTTGATTTAACTCACTTGACAGTTCCTGCCAAACTTCTTCTTGTGATACACCTTCGGCAAATTCTGTTGAATTTAACTGACTAAACTGCTGCTCCGGGACTTCTTGTTGTACATTACTCTCGTACTGCTCTTGCAAAGACCTGATAGTAGCTTGCATCTGAGCTTCGTGAGCTCTCAACTGCTCGTGAGCCGCTTGCAACTGACTCTCGTATTGCTCTTGCAAAGCCTCCATATTTAACTGCAGCTCAACCTCGCGGTTCTCATATTCCTCGGCAGTTTGCCTCAAGCGAATTTCGTGTTCATTTTGCAAGTTTTGCAAATGTTGCTCCATCTGAGCTTGATAATTTAGATGCAATTCGTCAGCAACTCTGAGTAAGTGATGTTCGTGTTCGGCTTGCAAAGATTGGATATTTTGCTGCATCCTAGCATTGTTAGCGGCTTCTAATTCCTCGCTGATTTGTCGTCGCAGCTCGTACTCGTCTACGCTGGCAAGTGGTTGGACCTGACTCTCGCGTTCGGCCAAAACTTGTTGGAGCTGACTGTCGCGTTCTGCCAAAACTTGTTGGAGCTGATTTTCATATTGAGCCGCAACTTGTTTGAGCTGGTTTTCGTATTGGGTAGTAACTTGTCTGAGTAAATTTTCGTGTTCGATAGTAGCTTTTCTAAGCTGATTTTCCCGTTCTCCTTTCTGAGATTCTACAGCTTGTTGCACCCGAGACATCTGAGCTAATTCTATTTCCTCAGTAATTCTGCGAGTTTGCTGCAAGTATTCTTGCTTTTGCTTCTTTAAGCGCTTTTCCACTAACCAGTAAGCAACTGCTACCCCTGCCAAAAAACCTACGATCGCTCCGATGATACCCACAACTGAGATCCTCCCGACAAAATAGTGATGCTGGACTTTTTACATTTAACCATATAGCCTCCTGTAACCGCCCAGTAGCAACAGCCAGGCTGTCACTGCGAGCCAGTGAAGCGCCACCGCAGGCCAGATAGAACCGCTTTGCAGGTATGCGAGGGAGCACGCAACTCCCAAAATTGCCGCCAGTAGCAAAAATACTGGATTCATAAAGGTCGATCGACCAACCGGGTAAAAAGTCAGCGCGTTCAGCGGGTGGTAAACTACAAAAACCGCCAAACTCGCACATCCCCAAAACCACAGCATTAACCCAGAAGCCTTCTCAAACGGGTGCGGCAGCATTAACACCCGGAACAATAACTCCTCGGTGATGCCCGGACTTAACAAACAGCCAACGAGCACTCCCACAATTGTACGCCGAGAGGTTTGCACGTCTACTTTTAGAAATCCTGACCAAAAACCAATGGAAAGAGCGATCGAAGTGTAAACCAGCGCGAGCATAGCTGCAACCAGCCAATCAGTGACATCGGGAATAGTTGAAAAAGCCAGGGTGACGCGGCGTATCAGGAATCCCGGCAGCACCATCGCGCTAAAATTTAACATAATCAAACCGATCCTTAAAATTTTCAAACAGATGTTAGCAGTAAGTTGAGCCGTTTATTATGCAAAACCAATCATTGCCGCCCGTCAGAGTCCGCGTTTTTGTTTCGGGATTAGTTCAAGGAGTAGGATACCGATATTCAACGAAGAATCAAGCAAAGTATTTCGGCCTGGGCGGCTGGGTAAGAAATCTCCCCGACGGGCGCGTCGAAGCTGTCTTTGAAGGCTCCAAAAAAGCTGTTGAACAAATGATTAGTTGGTGCCGAGGCGGCCCCAGCGGTGCTAGGGTGAGCGAGTTGGTTTTGGAATACGAAGACCCGGAGGGCGATTCCCTTGACGATAGCTCCGCCGCGCGTACTTTTGAGATCCGGCGATAAAAGAATAAGGAATGAGAATTAAATAACTTCCACTCTTGAAAGTGGGATGGGCGGGACGCCCGTCCAAAAAGGACGGGCGTCCCGCCCATCCCACAATAACAATTAAAATTGTAAGTTATTTAATTCGCGATCCTAAACGGCATAGACTGCGGTTGAAATTGCTACTGTAGAAACGAGTTCTGCCTTGTATAAGGCAGGCTTCGCTCGCGCAGACTAAAGAATGAATCGCATAAAAAGCGCGAATTTGGTATTGCCAATTTACAGCGTATTCCAGGTTTATGAACTACACCCCAGAAACCGGGTTTCTTTACAGTTCTCGTATCATTAGTGATACTGTTTAAGAAACCCGGTTTCTCGCGTTCTACATTTACATGAAATATGCTGTATCAATGATTAGCAAGTTGACTTAAATTAGCAAACAACTGAGCAACTTTGGTCAAATCTTTATCTCCCGGCGCTATTTCTACGCCGCTAGAAAGGTCAACACCGCTGAAGTTATTGCCGATCGCGCTATCAATTGCATTTAAAATATTATCGGGTGTTAAACCGCCCGCCAGCAGCCAAGGACACTGCGGTCTAAACTCTGATAACATCATCCAGTCGATCGTTTTACCAGTACCGCCCAATTGCCCTGGATGGTAAGCATCCAGCAGTAAAGTATCAACACGAACAGCATAAACAGCAGCGGTGGCTAGAGTTTCAGGAGTCTTAACTCTCAGGGCTTTGATAATTTCAATTCCCGGTAAAAACTCCCGCAGTCGATCGCAATATTCCGCTGTTTCATCTCCATGCAACTGCACCCCGCTTAAATTTGACTCTGCCGCTACTTGACAGATATTTTCTATTGTGGTGTTGGCAAAAACGCCGATGCGATCGACATTTTCCGGCAATTGCTCGACAATCAGGCGAATTGTTTCTGGGCTGACATAGCGGGGGGAAGCCGGCACGCAGATAAACCCTAAAGCCTGGGCTCCCAAGCGGGCGATCGCAATTCCTTGGTCTAATTTAGTGATTCCGCAAATTTTAACCCGCAATCCGACTCCTCCCTTCCGAATTTGTATCAAAATATCAACGAATTGTTAACTATTAAAACAAATCTTAGTTTAATGCAAACCGCTTTTTATAATTTTGGAAATCAATTTATCTGTGAAATCAGGAGATAAGAACATGATCACCTCATCTTTGCTGTTAGCCGTACAATCTACCGCTCCCTCAACACCAGAGTGGTCGCCACTGGTAGGACTGACAATGATTTTATGCAATTTGCTGGCGATCACGATCGGCTACTACGGCATCTCCAAGCAAAACCGAGGCAAGGGCCCAGCTTTACCCGTGGCACTCCCTGGAATGTTCAAAGGCTTCGGCGTACCAGAATTGCTGGCAACAGCCAGCTTCGGCCACTTGCTCGGAGCCGGAGTAATCTTGGGCTTGGGTAACGCCGGAGTTCTGTAAAAATCAGGGGAAAGGCAAAGGCAAGGGGTGAGAAAAGATATAATAGAAACTCTTTCTTGCTCTCCTTTCCCAGGAAAATTCATGCAGACAGGTTGGCGAATCGGCTCTTTATTTGGCATCCCCCTAGTTATAGATTATTCGTGGTTTATAATTTTAGCCTTAGCAACCCGCGAATACGCCAGCAGTTACCGCCTGTGGGGGCCTGCGCTCTCCTGGAGTGCGGGGTTAGCAATAGCTCTGCTACTGTTTGCTTCCGTGCTCTTGCACGAACTCGGACACAGCTTGGCGGCGATATCGCAAGGCATTAAAGTTAATTCTATTACCTTATTCTTATTTGGCGGAGTAGCTTCGATCGACTCGGAATCCAAAACTCCCGGTCAAGCTTTTCAAGTAGCCATTGCCGGCCCTCTAGTCAGCTTTGCGCTGTTTTTAATCCTCGGTTTGGGTTCTCAAGTTCTTCCCCCGCAAAGTTTGCTAGCAATTGTCACCGAAAGGGTAGCACTAATCAATCTCGTTTTGGGATTATTTAACTTAATTCCCGGTCTGCCTTTGGATGGAGGACAAGTTTTAAAAGCAGCAATTTGGAAAATCACCGGATCTCGATTTGCCGGCGTTCGCTGGGCGGCAAAAACAGGACAAGTTTTAGGTTGGCTGGCTGTTGCTTTGGGTCTGAGTTTATGCTTTTTAGCGCGGGAGTACGGCGGCTTGTGGATTGCACTGATTGGCTGGTTTGGCATTCGCAATGCCACTGCTTATAGCCAAGTTACTTCGCTGCAAGAAGCCCTGCTCAAAATTAAAGCCAGCGATGCGATGAGTCGCGAGTTTCGAGTTGTAGATGCAGATTTGACTCTGCGAGAATTTGCCGATCGATATTTGTTAGAAGTCAATCCGTTTCCATTTTATATTGCTGCGACCAACGGCCGGGATTTGGGCTTAGTGTCGATCGACGATATTCGCTTCACAGAACGCAGTCAATGGCAAATTCAGACTTTGCACAACATTTTGAAACCCCTGGGAAAAACCCCCACAGTCTCCGAAAAAGCCTCCCTTGCAGAAGTAATTAACAGCATGGAAGCCCGTCAACTCCCCCGAATCATCGTCCTCTCGCCGATTGGTTCAGTAGTGGGGACGATCGATCGGGGCGACGTGGTTAAAGTTTTAGCAAAATACCTCAAACCACAGATTTCAATGGCCGACATCAAGCGCAGCAAAGAAGAAAACAGCTATCCGCAGGGATTGCAATTAAGTGCGATCGCCAAAACTGCACAAGAAAACTAAAAATTTGGCATCAGTAAGGGGCATCAGCGATCGGTTAAGATGTAGCATACTTTGTGACTCAGGGTTGAAACACTAAATTTTATGCCCCAATTCTTTAAGAGAATTTATCATAAATTTGCGGAGGGACTTGGGAAAAATTTAACTTATTTATTCCCCAACGCTGACTTGCAACCTGTTGCTATCATCTGGATTGTCGTGACCGGAACTCTATTGGGAGTGAGGCATTTAGGCGGGTTGCAGCCACTAGAATTAAATGCTTACGACCTCATGGTGCAGTTGGGGCAAGATCGCGGCCCTGACCCCAGGTTGCTGATAGTTGAAATCACCGATCGGGACATTAGTGCTTTAAACAGATGGCCAATTTCCGATCGCGTTTTAGCAAAAGCGATCGCCGAAATAGCGCGTTTGGAACCCACAGCTATTGGTCTCGATATAATTCGTGATATTCCCTACGAACCGGGGACTGCTGAATTAGCAACTCAACTGAAAAACCCCAAAGTATTTCCCATTACCTTCATCGGCTCCTTAAAGTACGATCGAGTCCAGCCACCTCCCAACATACCAGACAAGCGGGTAGGATTTAACGATTTGTATCTCGATCCAGATGGTATAGTGCGTCGTAATGTGATGTCTATTGGCGATGGTAAAAACACGTTTTATTCATTTCCCTCCAGGCTAGCTTTTGCATATTTTGATAGCAAAAATATAGAATATAAAGCTACAGAAAACAATGAATTCTTAGTAGATAAAACAGTATTTTCAAAGTTGCGCTCAAACTCAGGAGGTTATCAAAACATTCCTGCCCAAGGCTATCAAATATTGCTCACTTACCGCTCTCCTAAAAAGATAGCAGAAACCGTGACCATAACTCAAGTTTTGGAGGGCAAAGTAGACCCCAACTTGGTAAAAGATAAAATAGTCTTAATCGGGGTGACAGCCCCAACAGTAAAAGATATTTTTTCTACCCCTTACAGCGCTACTAAAAACGGTAATATCCCGACGCCTGGGGTATTAATTCACGCAACGGCCACCAGCCAAATTCTCAGTGCAGTTTTAGACGGCCAAGGGCTATTTTGGTATTGGGATGAATGGCAAGAAATCCTCTGGATTGTGGTTTGGAGTGCAGTGGGTGGCTGTTTAGCTTGGCGGCTAGAAAAAGCGCTGAATTTGATCGCGATCGCGATCGTAGCTTGCGGCTCATTATTCGGATTCACCTTTTTCCTCTTCCTACAACAGGGGTGGATACCTCTAATTGCTCCAGCCCTTGCCCTTTTAATCACCGCAGGAGTCGCAGTTACCTATAAATACGAGCAGTCGAGACAACAGCAAGGGATTGTGATGAAATTATTAGGACAACAAACTTCACCCGCGATCGCAAATGCCTTGTGGAAAGAGCGCGTCCATCTGCTCGAATCAGGGTTATTGCCCGGTCAAAAAGTTACTGCTACGATCGTCCTCACCGACGTGCAGGGTTTTAGTACAATCTCCGAAAAACTCGCGCCAGAAGTGGTAATGAGTTGGTTAAATGAGTATTTATCAGCAATGGCCCAAGAAGTCCAAGCACATCAAGGCGTGATTAATAAATTTACCGGAGATGGAATGCTGGCAGTATTTGGCGTACCCATTCCCCGCACCACAGCAGAAGAAATTGCAGAAGATGCTCGCCTTGCCGTATCTTCCGCTTTAGCTATAAGTTCGCGCTTGCCAGAAATGAATCAAAATTGGCTCCATCGCGGTTTACCGGCCGTAAAAATGCGAGTAGGCATCTTTACAGGGCCTGTGATGGTGGGTAGTCTGGGAGGCACAACCCGTTTAGAATATGGAGTGATCGGCGACAGCGTAAATATTGCCTCTCGCCTAGAAAGCTGCGAAAAGGAGCGGCACGAGGACACTTGCCGGATATTGATTGCAGAAGAAACCTTTGTGCATTTGGCCGACAAATTTGAGGTAGAATCTTGGGGAGCTTTGCCTTTAAGAGGTAGGGAACAAAAAGTTAATGTCTACCGGGTTTTGGGAAGGAAAAAGAAATAAAAAGAGAGAATCTCTCCCTACAAATTCATGGAGTTAATGTGAAAACAATTACTAAGTTTCTCATCAATCTGATATCAGTTGGCTCAATAGTATTGATAGCCACACTTAACATTTCTCAATTGGCAGTTGTGGGACAGCCCAGCATAAACACACCTGACCGCCCACCCAACCCTATACCGGGAGGGCCGCGCTTCATTCCGCCTACTGAAGATATAGATAATTGGCCCCCCACTCAACCGAGACGGCCTGTGCGCGGTGGCTGCGCGAGCATTAGTCAGCTAGGTCTCACAGCCTTAGTGCCTACAAATAAGATGGGACGGACTGTTTCCGACTATCCAACGTTCTTTTTCTACTTGCCTCAAACAGAGGCCGAATCAGCCGAATTTATCCTACAAGATGAAAGCGGCAAGGAGATTTATAAACAGGAGCTCACAATTAGCAATTTATCAGGGGTAATCGGCGTTAGTATCCCCGCCAACCAAAATGTGCCGCCCTTGGAAGTAGGCAAAAGTTACACTTGGAATTTTACAGTGATTTGCGACTCTCTAGACCGATCGGCAGATCAGATAGAAATCGGTACGGTACGGCGAGTTGAACTCAGTGAAGATATCCGCCGTCAATTAGATCAGGCAGATCCGCGCCAGAAAACCGTTATTTATGCTGAAAATGGGATTTGGCAAGATGCCCTCAGCACCCTAGCTGCCGCTCGCCGCGATCAGCCTAATGATACAACGTTCAAGGCTGATTGGGAAAGCTTGCTGGATTCTGTGAAATTGGGCGAAATTGCCAAAGAGCCGATCGTTCAAATTCCGCCACAGCCCTAAGCGGTACTGCATTTAAATTTAACTTTTTTGGCGTCGGATCAACGGCCCGGAAAACTTTTAATAAAAATAACTGTACAAGTTTTTAACTTGTATCAGTAACAGCCAAGATGGCTATTCTACAGCAAATAATTTTTCTTGTGGAACGGCCATCTTGGCTGTTCCCAAAAGGCGGTATACCCACAATAGTTATCCCAGAAAGCTCTTGTGGAACGGCCATCTTGGCTGTTCCCAAAAGGTAGCAGGAAAGCCCACCCCAAATATGCAGGTTAAAAAATGTGAAACACTTGATTACTTGTTAATTCCAAAATATCCTGCCATTCCCGATCCGAAAGTGGCTGCACCTCCAAATCAATTTCAAAACAGCGACAAGCCGCCGCACTCAAAACATCAATTACAGTGGCCATCAAATCATCTCCCCCTTGAGATAGAGGTAATTGCACAGGAATTAATTGCTCCCCAAACACTTGAGAAAACAAACAAACATCCGGCTGCAAACGCATCGAACCGTGCTGCAAAATTGCATCACCCCTGCGTAATTGCGCGCTACCAATTAACTTGCAGCCATCAGCGGTAACTAAATCCGCACCCGTCGCAGTACCAAAACAATTCGGATTGTGAATATAACCCCTTCCAGCTTCCCCATAGTGCAAATCCAAACCCATCGCCCTCCAACCCTCAATCAAAAACTCGCAAATAGTCTGATAAGCTTTCATACGGCTGCTTCCAAACCCCGACGCCACAACTGCATAAGTTAAATCCCCTTGATGCAGCACGGCGCGCCCGCCGCTGGGCCTCCTCACCAAATCCACAGGCATTCCCTCCCAAGACAACTGCTGCCAAAACTCCGGCCATCGGCGCTGGTGGTAGCCCAAGGAAATCGCCGTCGGTTGCCAAGTGTAAAATCGCAGAGTTGGCGGATGTTTGCCCGCTAGATGCTGTTCCAGTAGCCATTGGTCGATCGCCATCTGCACGCTACCAGACGCCGACAACAGTGGAATCAAACGCCATACAGAATTAGCCATCAGCCCCCAGTCCTTAGTTTCTACTCAATAATTCGCAGAATGTTTTAAAATTAGTAACAGTTTTTTGGGCCTGTCTTCTAAGTTGGTGCAAGTTTCACGCCAGCCGGTGCTTTAGAAATAAATAGAAAAAATAATCGCAGAACCATGAGCAACAGTGTAATTGTCATTAACGACGAAAAATTTGAAACAGAAGTCCTGAAAGCAGAGCAACCAGTGCTTGCCTATTTTTGGGCTACTTGGTGCGGGCCTTGCAAACTGATCGCGCCTTCGATAGACTGGGTGGCGGCCAACTACAGCGATCGGCTGAAAGTGGTTAAAATGGAAATTGACCCCAATCCTACTACTGTCAAGCAGTATAAAGTAGAAGGAGTCCCAGCTCTCAGGCTGTTTAAAAATGCCGAAGTAGTGCTTTCCCACGAGGGAGCTATTACTAAACAAACTTTGATCGGTTTGCTCGACGCTCACTTATAAAGTTTGGAAATGATTCGGGAGTTTCCAACTCCCAACTTAAGCTGTGTTGCATCTAGATTGCCTATGGTATTAGAGAGGGAGAGGGGGAGAAGAGGAGAGGGGGAGAGGATTTGACGATTGTTGATCGGGACTCGAAATATGCAATTTAAATGAACAACAGCTTACAACTATAGAAATCGCAAATATTTTTTTAACATCTCTCTTTTATCCTCCATATTCCTCTCTGGCTCTGCGCCCTCTGCGCTCTCTGCGGTTACTAAAAAAAATCCCAAAGTCAATAAAAAGGCCCTATAAAAAATAATTTAGCTCAGATAAAAACATTACTTAAAATTCCACAAAACTATAGAAAATATGCAATTTGCTAAACGTTTAGAACCACTGCAATTTAATGTATTTGCCGATATGGATCGGGCAAAAACTCAAGCTAGAGCAGCGGGACAAAATGTGATTGACTTGTCTCTGGGTTCTTCGGATTTGCCGGCGGCGGCTCATATTACAGATGCGATCGCACATTCTCTGTCCGACACCAGCACCCACGGCTATTTGCTATTTAACGGCACAAGAGATTTTCGGGAAGCAGCAGCTATTTGGTACGAGCAAAAATTTGGGATATCAGTCAATCCAGAAACAGAAGTGCTGCCGTTAATTGGTTCCCAAGAAGGCACAGCGCATATGCCTTTAGCTGTACTCAACCCTGGAGATTTTGCTTTGCTGCTCGATCCGGGCTATCCTTCCCACGCGGGCGGTGTGCATTTGGCAGGCGGTCAAATTTATCCGATGCCGATATTAGCAGAAAATGCGTTTTTGCCGATATTTGAAGATATTCCGACAGCAGTGCTGGCTGAGTCGAAAATGATGGTTTTGAGCTATCCTCACAATCCTACAACTGCGATCGCCCCGGTTGCTTTTTTTGAGAAAGCCGTGGCTTTTTGTCGGGAACATCGGCTGGTTTTGGTGCACGATTTCCCTTATGTAGATTTGGTGTTTGACGATTCCGTAGGGGCGGTGCCCCCGTGCCCGCCCTCTGGTAACGAGGAAGAATATCGAAAATTGATGGCGCCGTCAATCTTTCAGGCGGATCGAGATAAGAGTGTGGCGATCGAGTTTTTTACACTATCCAAATCCTACAGTATGGGAGGTTTTCGAGTCGGATATGCGATCGGCAATTCCGAACTAATTGCAGCCCTGCGACAGGTAAAAGCCGCAGTGGACTTCAACCAATACCGAGGGATTTTGAACGGAGCGATCTCCGCATTAACAGGCCCTCAAGATACCGTCAGAACCAGCGTAGAAACCTTCAGAAAACGGCGGGATGCCTTTGTAAACGCGCTACAGAGCATCGGCTGGCAAGTACCCGTACCCCCCGCCACCATGTACGTCTGGGCGAAACTGCCGGAACCTTGGGCCCAAGATTCCGTGAAATTTTGCACTCAGCTAGTACAGAGTACAGGAGTCGCAGCTTCCCCCGGTGCCGGTTTCGGGAAATCAGGAGAAGGCTACGTGCGATTTGCCTTAGTCGAGTCGCCAGCAATTTTGGAAGCAGCAGTTAGAAAAATTGCTGAGTTTCTAAATTGAGTACACGCCTACGGCGAGCGCCGTAGGCGTGTCAACTTAAGCTTTTAGTCCGCCAGTCCTCCGGCTCACCCGGCACTCTTCGCCAGGGAATGATCTTCCACAGGGCTTATAGCTAAAGTCCTATCAAAGAGGACTGAAAAACTCATTAGTCGTCTTCAGACGACTTTAGCTTTGAGGCAGGGGTTTCAACCCCTGTCGGACTGTCGGACTATCGGTTGCACGTTAAGTTGACACCTACGGGTACGGCGCTTTCCCTACAGGGGTTAAAACCCCTGCCGGACTGGGGTTTTGACGTTTTTGGACACAGGAAGAAGGGCACGGCGTCTAAGCGCTTACCCGTAGCTTCAGATGGATGCAATGGCTAAAATAGTGTGATTTCTACCTAAAGGACTAGATATTTGCACGCAGTATCTGTCAGAATCTTTTTTAAGAAATGTTAACGTGAGATATCTTGGGAATTACCAGTTCCGCTCACCCACTCTAAAAATCCTTGAAGTGAATTCTGTCGGGGTAGCGATTGTTCCGTAGCGGCGAGCACACACCCGAAAAAGACCACACTGCCCAAAATTGCAATCAGCGGCAAAGGCTTACCCAGCCCAAAGTCCCGCTGAATCCGAGCTAAGGGTCTGCTCTCGCGCCTGAGCATCTTTCCTACCGTCAGTTGTTTGAGACTAAAAGGATCGCGCACAAAATGACCGCTCCAGCTAATTACCATATGAGAATGGCAGTGGGGGCAAGTGAATAGTCCACTGACCATCCCGACGGGGCCTACGACGCTGGAACGGTTGCAGATCGGGCAAGTGACAGAATGAGTGTTATAGGTGGGAGCGTTCATAACTGTTTTTCTTGAGTAAAAAAAACTAACAAGTAATTGGGAGCCTGTGTTAACGCTTAAGGTATAGACCTTGAGAGGCACTTTTCCTTAATTCCTAGTTTACCGCTCCAATCGGGTCGATCGGAGCTCACTGCTTGGGAAAACCTGCAAATTGCCAATCCCGCAACGAGTGCAAGTCTGGAGCACAGGTGAGATTATATTGCAAAGGAGTTACGGTTATTCTGTTGTCGCGAATAGCTTGTACGTCTGTAGGAATATCATGTGGCACCGCCGAATCGGCGATTTCTTCTACATCTTCTAACAATTCCCCAGCCAGCCAATAATAAGTTTTGCCGCGCGGATCGGTGCGCTTTTGAAATATGTCGAAATAGCGGCGAATGCCTTGACGGGCGATCGCAACTCCGGTAATTTCTGCTTGTGAGACTGCCGGTATGTTGACATTCAACAGCATCGGTTTCGCCATTGGCTGTTTTTCCAACTGTGCCAGCAAGCTGACAGCGAAATCCACCGCCGGCCCAAATTCCTGCGAAGTAAAGCTCGCGAGGCTGAAAGCAATGCTGGGAATACCTTCCATAATTCCTTCCATTGCTGCCGAAACCGTGCCCGAACAGATGATATCCGTGCCTAAATTGGGCCCGTGGTTGATACCGGAAAGGACAAAATCTGGCGGTTTGTCAAGTAAAGCCCACAAAGCAAGTTTCACGCAGTCGGCGGGAGTACCCGAACAGGCCCAAGCTTGGACTGCGGGCTCAAAAATAGATTCGACAATTTCGGCGCGGATGGGTTGGTGCAGGGTTAGGCCGTGGCCGGTAGCGGAGCGCTCTCTGTCGGGACAAACTACGCTCACATCGTGGCCAGCGGCGGCGAGAGCGTTGGCGAGGCTACGGATGCCTTGTGCAAAGATGCCGTCGTCGTTGCTAATTAAAAGTTTCATTGAAATTTTTATAGGCCTTATAGCAATCTTAAACTAGATTCAACTAGGGCGATCGCTCTAACCTCGAATTACCTATTACAAATTATCCGTAACTGCCTAAAATCTCAAATCTAAAATCTAAAATCAACAAGCTGTAGAGCCAAAATTGCGCTAAACCCAACTTGGCCCAAAACAGCCATCAATCTAAAATCTCAAATCTAAAATCTAAAATCA
>NZ_JAUBOQ010000022.1:81238-95043 GCF_036700325.1 Microcoleus sp. Z1_B2 | reverse complement strand
AAAATTGCGCTAAACCCAACTTGGCCCAAAACAGCCATCAATCTAAAATCTCAAATCTAAAATCTAAAATCAACAAGGCTGTCGAGCCAAAATTGCGCTAAACTCAACTTGGCCCAAAACAGCCATCAATCTAAAATCTAAAATCTAAAATCTAAAATCAAAATGACTGTCCAGCTAAGCGACATTGAAACTCAACTAGAAACCCTCGGCCAAGAGTCCAAAAGTGCGATCGCCAGTGCCAATACCCTCGAACAACTCGAACAGTTGCGCCTCGGCTACCTCGGCAAAAAAGGCCAACTCTCTCAAATTTTAGGCATGATGGGCAAACTGTCGCCAGACCAGCGGCCCAAAGTAGGGGCGATCGCCAATACAGTCAAAGAAGCCCTGCAAGCAGATTTAGAAGACAAACGCGCCGCCCTCCAAACCGCCCAAATCCAAGCCAAATTAGCCTCAGAAACCATCGATGTCACCATGCCGGGGATTTTTCGCCCCCAAGGCCGCGTTCACCCCTTAAACGCCGTCATAGACCGCGCTCTGGATATCTTTGTCGGCCTGGGATACACCGTCGCCAACGGCCCGGAAATGGAAACAGATTATTACAACTTCGAGGCGCTGAACACCCCGCCAGACCACCCAGCGCGGGATATGCAAGATACATTTTACCTACCAGGCGGCGACTTACTGCGGACTCAGACATCATCAGTGCAAATTCGCTACATGGAACAGCACAAACCGCCGATTCGGATTGTCTCTCCCGGCCGCGTTTACCGCCGCGATACTGTTGATGCTACTCACGCAGCAGTCTTCCACCAAATTGAGCTTTTAGCAATTGGTGAAGGTCTGACATTTACTGACTTGAAAGGCACGATTAAAGAGTTTTTGCGACAAATGTTCGGACAAGATTTGCCGATTCGTTTTCGCACGAGTTACTTTCCTTTTACCGAACCTTCTGCCGAAGTAGATTTGCAGTGGAACGGCAAATGGCTGGAAGTTTTGGGCTGCGGAACCGTCGATCCTAATGTTCTTAAAGGAGTCGGTTTAGATCCCGAAAAATATACTGGGTTTGCGGCCGGTTTTGGTGTCGAGCGGTTCGCAATGGTACTTTATGAAATCGACGATATTCGCCGGGTTTATGCTAGCGATTTGCGCTTTTTGCGGCAATTTTAAAGAAGGGCTTGGGGTCGCTTACACGAGCCGTCTAGAGGTCTTGGTCAATGTACATCAATCTTTCAGTTTCAAGTAAGTAAGTAAGTAAGTACAAATAAACATTACTTGGGAGAGGGCGGGTTCTGCAACGATGACTCGCCCTTACTGTAGATAAGCCCTAAAGCCGCCCCTACAAGCCCCTGCAAGATATTATTGTTTTTTTGCGCTTACCTACTTAATTTATTGTCTACTTGCTAAAAACATCCTTGATGCCGTCAACAGCGCGCTCTACAGCATTCTTGGTATTATCTACTGCTTCCTGAGTCCGAGCTGAATCTTCCGATGCTCTTTTCTCAATTGTGGCCGCATCTTTCTTAGCTTTGCGCTCTACGACACTACCATCCTCCGATGCTCGATCGACTTTAGCAGCATTTGTCTTGGCAGCTTCCTTAACCTTCTCTTCTGTATCTCGGATGAAGTTCTTGGCTCGTCCAGCATCTTTGCTAGCTTTTTCTTGAACCGCATCGCCCGCATCTGCTGCTGCGATCGAGTTTACAGCAGGAGAAGCCATTGCTGCGGTGTTGGAGAAGAACGCACCAGACCAAACGAAGGCCATCGCTGACACGCAAAGGACTGTTGTAGCCATCAAGCGCCCTAAAGTCGAAAGCCGTTTCGTAAAATAATTCAGTTTCATAGAATACAAAAGGAGATGTGACCTTCTATTTTTACTCGATTTGAGCGATCGGCGGAACCGTTCTCTAGATAGAGGTTATCCACCGATGAGCTGTTAAAAAAGTTCCCTCTTTTGATAGATTCAAGCCAGGAAAGTCAGTCAATTTTAGATTTTAGATTTTAGATTTTAGATTTTAGAGTTGACTCCCCAGTCGCCCTTGGGAATCTTGAACTTTGGTGAGTCGATTGTAGATTTTAGATTTTAGATTTAACAATTAATATCAAATCTGTTAGCATCGGGATTATTCATCTATCTCTTCTCTGCATCAGCGTGAATCAGCGTCAATTAATTGTCATCTGCGGTTAAGCAATTTTCTTGTTTTTACCGCAGATACAGGCAGATTAACACAGATTAACGCAGATGAATTATATCAATTCCGGTTGCAGCTTCGGAATAGTAAATTAGAGTTGACTGTTCACGGCGTCAACAGTCAACCGTCAACAGTCAACATCATTACGGTGTTACCGGAAATGATATAAGTAGGTGCGACAGTCAAGCTATCATCAATCGGGCGATTATTGTCATAAAATATCGCTTCTAAGGAATGATATCGTTTCCGGTTGTATCGGAATGATTTAACCGCAGAGGGCGCAGAGAACGCAGAGGGAGAGAATACAGAGAGGAATAATTCCGATGCTACCGGATTTGATATGAGAATTAAATAACTTCCACTCTTGAAAGTGGGATGGGCGTCCCGCCCGTCCAAAAAGGACGCCCATCCCACAATAACAATTAAAATTGTAAGTTATTTAATTCGCGCTCCAAATGAGCGTTTCACGGAGTGATAATCGCTTTGGGCTACATACATATTTGGCCACTCATCTACTTATTTAGGAATAGGTTTTTCCCGAAATTGTGCGTGGGATATCAACATATAATACTTATAATGACTAATCACAATTTAGTAAAAAAGTCAATACAGTTTCATCAATTCCCTTTAGTTTCAAAGGCTTATATTTAACAATGCGATTTTCCTCCACATAATCTGCAACCGCCGCCGAAATTAGCACCGTGTTTGGTTCCGTCACCTCTTGCAAGCGGGCGGCAATATTCACGCTCGGCCCGATCGCAGTATAATCCGATCGATCGGGGCCGCCAAACATCCCCACCACCGCAGTACCCTGGTGAATTCCGCAGCGAAACCGCACCGGAGGGACGCCATTTTCCCCAACAATTCCCTGCTCCAACCAGCCCTTGTTAAGCTCCTTGAGAGCTCCCAGCATTTGCCCCGCAGCAGCCACAGCGCGGCGTACTTGCTCATTAGGCGTTAATTCCTCCGGCGCGCCAAAGAAAGCCATTACCGCATCTCCAACAAACTTGTCCACCGTACCGCCACTGTCAAAAATAGCCTTAGTCATTGCCGCCAAATATTCATTTAACAGCTCAGCTACCCGGCGCGATCGCAGCGTATTTGCCATTTGAGTAAAACCGACAATATCGCTAAACAAAATAGTAATCAATCGCGGTTCCGGGCGCAAATCCAAGGCCAAATCTCCAGCCGCTGCGGCCTTCACCATCGCCGGCGGCAAAAATCGGCGCAGCACCGACTCAGTTAAATAACTGTTCAACTGCTGCACTCGCCGCTCGTTTTGTTTGAGGGCGATCAAATTCCGCACTTCCGCCAACAATTCTCGATCGTTAAAAGGCTTGGACAAATAAGCATCCGCACCCCGTTCTACTCCTTCAATTCGAGTATCTTCGTCGGCTTTAGCAGTCAGCAAAATTGCCGGAGTTCCCTGCAATTCCTCATCTTCTCGAATCATCTTAATCAAATCCAAGCCCGAAATCAAAGGCATCATCAAATCCGTTATAATTAAATTAGGGCGACGTTTTTTAGCCACGGCAAATCCTTCTTCTCCGTTGCGGGCGAGCAAAACTGCAAAGCCGGCATCTCGGAGAATTGCTGACACATAAAAGCGCAAATCTGGATTGTCGTCCACCACCAAAACCGTTCCCACTGCTGTTTCCGATCGGACAGGTTGGAGCGACTCAAAGTTATGATTTTCAGCCTCATTTTCTGATAAATCCGCCTCCACATCGGCCAGTTCCACCGCAGCTTTCGATGAGTGAAACTCCGCAGGTATTTCTAGTACCTGTTCCGGGGGCAAGTGCGTCGAACCAAAGTGCAGCCAAACGGTAAAAGTAGTACCTTCGCCGTAAACTGACTCAACTGAAATTTGACCGCCGTGGAGTTCGACTAATTCTTTGACAAGTGCCAAACCTAAACCGCTGCCTTCGTAGGAACGACTAGCTGAACCTTCGGCTTGGTGAAATCGCTCGAATAAATAGGGAATTTGTTCGGTGCGAATGCCGATACCCGTGTCTTTTACTTGCAACAAACAGTGAGCGCCGGCAGATTCAACTTTCAGGGTGATAGTTCCGCCTTCTGGGGTGAATTTAACAGCATTTGATAGCAGGTTGTAAATAACTTTGTCAAATCTTTCCAAGTCCAAATAAAGTAAAGGACATTCTTGCAGTTGGGTAATTAAGTGCAGTCCTTTTTTCTCGCAGTAGGCGCGGAACGACTCTGCGGTAGAGTAACAGAAACCGACCAAATCGCAGGGGCGAAAACTCGGCTGCATCCGTCCGGCATCTAGCCGCTGCAAGTCCAGCAGTTGATTTACCAAGCGCAGGAGGCGGCGGGAATTACGCAAAGCGATTACGGCTTGTTCGTAGGGTAAGTCTTCTTTACGCCTGCAAGCTGATTCCAGAGGGCCGATAGTTAGAGTTAGAGGCGTGCGGAACTCGTGGGAGATATTTTGGAAAAATTCGGTTTTGAGCCGATCGGCTTCCAGAAGCCGTTCTGCCTGCTGTCTGGTAGTCTGGTAGAGGCGCGACTGCTGCACGGCTAGAGCAGCTTGAGTTGCGACTATTTGGGCCAGGTCAATATCTGAGATGTTCCAGCGGCGGATGCTGTGATTTTGGCGCAGCGAAATGCTGCCGATGATTTTGCCTTCTGAGAGCAAGGGAACGACTAACAGGGCGCGGGCTGGCGATCGAACTTGCAGTTCTGTAACATTTAATTCGGGGTGTTCGTCGAGGTCTTCGATCGCCACCGGCTCTTTTGATACCATAACTTGCAACAACAGCGGATTGCCCCGAATCGGCACCAAAGACTGTGGCAAAGAAGGATGGGCAAAAACCCAGGCGCGAGTGTTAGCAGCAGCATCACCAGAATCCGTCTCGTAGCCCAGAGGGTTCGCAACTAGCTCTGGATTATCAAGAAAACCCTGTTCTACAGCCACGGTATCCCTATCTGTGTCGTATAGCCCCACGCATTGGACGTATTCATCATCTTCTGTCCACAGAGATAGGGCGCAGCCGTCAACTTGCAAAGCTTGGCCGAGTTGTTGAGTAATGGCTGCAAAAATATTTTGGGGATCGAGACTCGATCGAATTGCCGTAGTAATAGTATTGACTAAGGCCTCGCGCTTGGCCAGCGCCCGCACCTGTTCGTAAGCCCGGGCTTGAGAAAGCGCCAAAGCCGCTTGGTCTGCCACCGTAATTACCAACTGTACCTCGTGGTCTTGCCACTGGCGCGGTTCCTCAAACTGATGCAGCGCCAAGACTGCCATCAGTTCGATTTTGTAAAATAGCGGTACGATCAAGCTGGATCGAATATTCGCAGCTTCGTAAGCCTGCTTTCGCTGTGGATTATCCCAGTTTAAAACTCGATCGTCAGTTTGGGCATCTTGAATCACCTCCACATCCAGAGTTTCCCAAACCAAATCCGGCAGCAAATCCGGGGAGAGTTCGGCAGCAGAAGCATCACCGGGCGTGACTTCCTCATCGCCCCCCACACCTTTAGTTTCTGCCTTCTGGTAAACGAACCACTCATCGGCCACCCGGCCGTCTTGGAACGGCCGCAGCAGACAGCAACTCACCTCAAACATCTGCCCGACAGTTTCCACAATTCTTTGCAGCATTTGCTGGTAATTGGGAGCCGATCGGATAGTATTGGTAACGGCATAAAGCAGCGATTCTTGGCTCAAAGCACGGCGCAGTTCATTGGTGCGCGTTTTCAGAAGATTGTGAGTCTCAACAGCTTGACTAACAAGATTGATCAGCTCTTGAGCATCCCAAGGCTTGGTAACGTATTTGAATACTTTGCCAGCGTTAATAGCTTCTACTAAATCTTCAACATCCGTATAGCCAGTTAAAATAATCCGGATCACGTCGGGGTATTGAGCCGCCGTCAGGCTGAGAAACTCCGTACCGCTCATTTTTGGCATTCGCTGGTCAGAGATAATCACTGCTACTTCTCCCTCTTTTGCCAAAATTTCGAGAGCAGCGGGGCCAGATTCGGCTCTGAGCACTTTATAGTCTCGATGGAAGGTGCGGTAAAGCAAGTCGAGGTTATCCGGTTCGTCATCGACTATCAGAATTTTTAGCTTAGGATTTTCTTGGGAATTCATGCACCGTTCTCCTGTGCCCCGGGGCTGTTCGATTTAATAAGTCTGATTAAAGGAAGAATTCGCCGATTTAAATTGCTGAAGTCATACCATTTTCGATTCTCGACCTTCGATTTTCGATTGCGAATGACTCCTGACATAAGGATTGGGAGTTTGCCTAGGTCGCCATTATTTTGGGAAAATGGTATCACAATAATTCGTGAATATGAATTTGTTGTAAGTATGCCGAGGCAAGCATCAACCTTGATTTTTGATGTCTGGGTTTTCAATTCGGAATTCTTCTGAGCCACAGTTATCTGTCGTGCACCCCAATTTTATTATTCAACGATCTTCACATAAACTCGTCTCCCGATAAATTTCTTTCACCCCTTACCTTGAGGCCGCCGGAGATCAAACACAAATCTGGCCATTTTAACTGCCGTCTGGATATCTCAGAATACAGAGGAATAACCGTCTTGATTGTGAGTTGATTAGCCAAATTTATGTTTGCTCCTGCCTCCTGGGAATATTTTATTTGGTATGTGAAAGCTGCCTGCAGCAAAATACTATAGACAACCAACATCTTCGCCTGTGTTTTTTCCCACAAGTAATAGCAACTTTAACAGTCAGCCAAGGATAGCGACCACCATCGGGCCCTGAACCCCTGACTGATATTCGGGGGTGGCCCACAGACCACAGAGGTGTCTGTGGGAGTGACGCAATTGCTGTACCATTTTAGTTAGACTTGCACTTTTTTCCCCGATATCGGCATTTTTTGTGCGTCCTGCAGGCCAACGCCCAAGCTAATTACTGCGGCGAAACACCGCAAGTTTGAGCATCCATCTGTTAATCTTAGCTAGGGATGTACTCTGTGGAAACCGATCGGTCGATTTTAGATTTTAGATTTTAGATTTTAGATTTACTCCACAGATGAATCGGGGAGCTTGAACTAGGGTCTAAAATTTTGATCTCTCCACGACGAGTGTCGGTGGCTTGTATCTGTTTTTGGGCAGGGTCAATCAGCTCGATCGAGGTTTTGAAGGTCTCGCGCGCAGCAGAGTATCGAACCGACGGGGAAAACCCCTGCAGACTGTTTCCAGGCATCCAAATTTAAATTGGACGTTGGAAAAGTACCAAGTAGCTCAACAGGTAAGGCCGGTTCGATTGGGGACGGGCGATGGATAGCCCAGAACTGCTGAAAGCTGGGGTGCCAGGCCGGGGGGCGGCGGGGAACATCCGACGCGCCAGCGATCCCAGTGTTAGTATGGTCAGTCGTTGAGTTTTTCAACTACCGCTTGACGGATAAATTATATTCGATCGGGTATTTCAATAAGCAGAGAGCGGTAGGATTTCGGGAACCTGACGTTAAAACCTTTGTGATTGTTTTTAATACCTTGCCCGCTAAGCTGTCGCGCATTTAATTTGTAAGCTACCGTTTACTTAAACTCTTGTGATGCCGGCAGAAAGCCAGGGATCGAGCTTCAATTTAAAGGCAAAATAGCTGATCCACAAATCTACTATTAGGGGATGAGTTTTATTTTTTCATAACTAGAGTATTAAATGCTAAAAATTTTCCATTTACCTCAAATGCTACTTAAAGTCCATCGCCAAAAAATGTAATTTAATCTGGCAAATAAACTATGCCTATAAGTTACGTTATAAGAGCAGTATAACATCAGTGAATTTTCTAAGAGGGTAGCTTAGAAACCCGCGTAAAAAAAATTAATATAGTGGCCTGGCATTGTGAATCCTTCATTTTTTTCCTCACCATCTCACCAACAACAAACTCCCGGACTTTCTGGTTTTTCGATCCGAGTCGCTGCGCCCAACGACTTAACGCAGCTAGCGGATATTTTAGCCATGAGCTTTCACTCCCGCGAGGGGTTTGTAGAATGGGTGTATCCAGTGTTGCGTTTGGGCATTTACGAAGATTTAAAAAATCGACTGCGTTCTAAAGCAGAACATTACATTTGTCTGGTTGCTGAGCTAGTCTCGCGCGAGGAGGGAACGCAGAATTATAGGGCGCACCGAGATCAGCGCATAACAGGAACAGTAGAAATGGCTCTGCGTTCTCGCTTCCCTTGGCAAATCCCTAGTTCTGACTATCCTTATTTGTCGAATTTAGCCGTTCACCCGGAGTACCGGCGGCAGGGAGTTGCTCAACAATTGCTCAGCAACTGCGAGGAGACAGCCAAAGAATGGGGATTTTCTGAGATTTACCTCCACGTTCTGGAAAATAATCACGCGGCGCGACAGTTATACTATCAGGCCGGCTATCGCTTGCAACAGGTGGATTGGAATTGGACTGGTTGGCTGTTGGGCCAGCCGCGCCGCCTGTTTTTACGCAAGCAGATTCCGCTATCCTAAGCTAAGTATTTGAATTGATTATGGAGAATTGGAGCTTCGCCAAGAAAAAGGAAAAAATAGCTATCCGTGTATCTTTTACTTCCAAATTGTGAATCAATGGAATGGCAATGGGGAATTAGTGATAAATTTTAGTTGGCTCTTAAGCCCGATCGCGCAACACAATAAAATTAGGAATGAGAATTAAATAACTTCCACTCTTGAAAGTGGGATGGGCCTAAGAGCCCGTCCTTTTTGGACGGGCTCTTAGGCCCATCCCACAACAGTCATGAAAAGTGGATTTTATTTAATTCTCATCCCTTATCGGCCTGTATCAGCGGTAAAAAAAGAGAATTTCTTCACCGCAGATGACAATAGATTCACGCCGATAAAAATAAGAGATTTATGAATAATCCCCAGGCTAACCGATTTGATGTTATACCAAATCAGGCTTGAATACACATTTATTTTTTAGCATTTTAGAGAGGGACAAAAGGCAACTGTAAGAGCGATGTCAAGGGCCGATCGCTACAAAGTTTCTAACCCGGATTGAGTATTGTGAGGAACGCCACAGAAGTTCTAATCTGCTGTGGCGTTTTGTTCGCCAGAACAGGAGACTTTCGCCGCCAATTCTAGAGCTCAGAGAGATTTGGTAGGAAATCCGAGGAGCCGATCGCCCCGTTAACCCCAACCAGATTTGCTAGAACCCGATCGGTTCCTGCTACTAGCAGCAACGTACCGTTCGGAGTGGCGCTAAATTGCAACTGCTGGAAACTCAGGCCGTCGGTCAAAACCAACTTATCGACGCCTACCTCGAAGTTAATCACAGTATCAATGCCGCCATCAGCACTCAACACATATCGATCGCTCCCCATACCTCCAATTAAAGTATCCTCGCCCAAGTCGCCAAACAGCCAGTCATCTCCAGATCCCCCATTGAGAATGTCGTTATCTTTACCACCAATCAGAGTATCGCTGCCAGCATCTCCGTTGATAGTATCTTGGCCTTCATTACCGTAGAGCAAGTCATCGCCGTCACCGCCGTTGACGCAGTCTTGCTGGCCGTTTGCCCGCACCGAGACACCCCGGTTATCAGCACGATCGCCATAGATAGTATCGTTGCCCTCGCCACCGCAGAGTTCATCGCTGCCGTCACCGCCGTAAATCGAGTCGTCACCTTGATCTCCGTGTATGAGGTCGTTAGCTTTACCGCCGTAAATCAAATCGTTGTCTTCACCGCCACTGATGGTATCGTCACCCTCATCGCCGAACAGCACATCAGCACCGAGGCCACCAAAGAGCAAGTCTTGGCCGCCAGCATCTTGAGCTCGACTTCGAGCACCACCGTACATGGTGTCGTCGCCACTGTCGCCAACCAGCGTATCAGAGCCAAGTTCGCCCCAAATCAGGTCATGATCTTTGCCACCCCAAACACAATCATTGCCTTTACCTGCTTGCACCGTATCATTACCATGGCCGCCGCCGATGATGTCATTGCCACTGCCACCAAAGAGCAAGTCTTGTTCCCCGATATCCCCGATGGACTGGGAACTGCCACTGTCACCGAGCAAAGTATCGGCTCCTTCGCCACCGTAGAGAGTATCGGAGCCTAATTGACCGTAGATCAGGTCATTGCCTTTACCTCCGTAAGCGCGATCGTTATCTTTGCCTGCAACCAGGGTATCGTCGTCTTGTTGGCCGTGGAGGAAGTCGTCACCGAAGCCTCCGTAAAGCAAGTCGCGTCCCTGGGAGTCGCTGGCCCTTTGGTCGCGGATTCCCCCAAACAAGCTGTCGGAGCCGATGCCACCAAACAACGTATCGGAGCCGAGTTCGCCCCAAATCAGGTCATTTTCTTTACCTCCAAGGGCAATATCGTCACCTTTGCCGGTATGGATGGTATCGTCGCCCTCGTTGCCGTTAATGAGGTCTGCACCCTCGCCTCCGAAGATCAAATCGCGAGCATCGTCAGGACTCTGGGAGTTGTTCTCCCCGGTGTCTCCGAGAATCGTATCGGCACCTCGATCTCCAAACAGAGTGTCCGAGCCTAAGTCGCCGGCAATCCAGTCGTTCTGTTTGCCTGCAAATACGATATCGTTGCCCTCGTCTCCGTAAACAATATCGGTGTCAATGCCCCCAAAAATCGTGTCATTGCCTTCGTTGCCGTAAATTTCGTCCGCGCCGTCTTCACTTAAAAGCAGGTCATTACCTTCAAAACCGACAATTTTTTGGTTGCCTTTGGTGTCTACGATCAAGTCATCGCCGTCGGTTCCTTTGGTGGTTTGTCCCTCGGAAAATTGTGAAATAGGCCGGACAAATCCAACTGCAGGTGGTGGCGGCGGGGGCGCAAAGTTAATTCCCGGTTTTTCAATAATGGGCTGACACAAACAGTCGGTATCTGTTTCCCCGATCGGATTTGAGACGATCGGCGTGGGGGGCGTTGGTGTGGGAGTGGGCCCATCCGCCCCCAAGATAGCGACAAAAGTAGCGGGAGCGGGACTGATGGCACCGCTGTTGTCTGTGGCGCTATAGGTGAAAGTGGCTCCTGTAAAGTTGCCTGTGGCTTGCAAAAATAGTTGCTGTAACTGTTCTGGCGTCAGGACTTGACCTAGTGTGACGGGTACACCCCCGTTGGCTGGATCTCCTAAAAACAGGACTGCTTGGTCTGGTGAGGGCAGGCTGTTGATGGTGTAAGAGACGATCGACCCGTCGGGGTCACTTCCTCCCAATCCTGTGACTAACTGGCTGGTGTTGGGCGCGAGGCGGGAGTTGGCATTGTTGGCTAAGGGCGGTTGGTTGTCAGTTGGAAGTATGGCCGCGACAGTAGCGACAGCGGGACTGGATGCGCCGCTGTTGTCTGTGGCGCTATAGGTGAAAGTGGCTCCTGTAAAGTTGCCTGTGGCTTGCAAAAATAGTTGCTGTAACTGTTCTGGCGTCAGGACTTGACCGGGTGTGACTGGTACGCCCCCGTTGGCTGGATCTCCTAAAAACAGGACTGCTTGGTCTGCAGGAGGCAGGCTGTTGATGGTGTAAGAGACGATCGACCCGTCGGGGTCACTTCCTCCCAATCCTGTGACTAACTGGCTGCTGTTGGGGCCGAGGCGGGAGTTGGCATTGTTGGCAACTGGCGGTTGGTTGTCAGTTGGAGTTGGAGTTGTGGGAGTTGTGGGAGTTGGCACTATCAGTCCATCCACAGTAGCCGTAGCAGGGGGACTGATAGCACCCCTGTTGTCTGTGGCGCTGTAGGTGAAATTGGTTCCTGTAAAGTTGCCCGTTGTGAAGAAAAATAATTGCTGCAACTGTTGAGGAGTCAGGACTTGGCCGGGTGTCACTGGTACGCCACCGTTGGCTGGATCTCCTAAAAACAGGACGGCTTGGTCTGCTGGGGGCAGGCTGTTGATGGTGTAAGAGACGATCGACCCGTCGGGGTCACTTCCTCCCAATCCTGTGACTAACCTGCTGCTGTTGGGCCCAAGGCGGGAGTTGGTATTGTTGGCCAATGGCGGTTGGTTGTCAGTTGGAGTTGGAGTTGGAGTTGTTGGAGTCGGTGTGGGATTTGTTGGAGTTGGAGTCGGTGTGGGATTGGGGGAAACCGGCCGCAAGATAGCCGCGACAGTAGCGACAGCGGGACTGGTGGCGCCCCTGTTGTCTGTGGCGCTGTAGGTGAAATTTGCTCCTGTAAAGTTGCCTGTTGTGGAGAAAAATAGTTGCTGTAACTGTTCTGGCGTCAGGACTTGACCGGGTGTGACTGGTACGCCCCCGTTGGCTGGATCTCCTAAAAACAGGACTGCTTGGTCTGGTGAGGGCAGGCTGTTGATGGTGTAAGAGGCGATCGACCCGTCGGGGTCACTTCCTCCCAATCCTGTGACTAACTGGCTGCTGTTGGGCGCGAGGCGGGAGTTGGCATTGTTGGCTAAGGGCGGTTGGTTGTCAGTTGGAAGTATGGCCGCGACAGTAGCGGTAGCGGGACTGGTGGCGCCGCTGTTGTCTGTGGCGCTGTAGGTGAAATTTGCTCCTGTAAAGTTGCCCGTAGCTTGGAAAAATAGTTGCTGCAACTGTGCTGGAGTCAGGACTTGGCCGGGTGTCACTGGTACGCCACCGTTGGCTGGATCTCCTAAAAACAGGACTGCTTGGTCTGCAGGAGGCAGGCTGTTGATGGTGTAAGAGGCGATCGACCCGTCGGGGTCACTTCCTCCCAATCCTGTGACTAACTGGCTGCTGTTGGGCGCGAGGCGGGAGTTGGCATTGTTGGCTAATGGCGGTTGGTTGTTAGTTGGAGTTGGAGTCGGTGTGGGAGTTTGCCCATCCGGCCGCAAGATAGCCGCGACAGTAGCGACAGCGGGACTGGTGGCGCCCCTGTTGTCTGTGGCGCTGTAGGTGAAATTTGCTCCTGTAAAGTTGCCTGTTGTGGAGAAAAATAGTTGCTGTAACTGTGCTGGAGTCAGGACTTGACCGGGTGTCACTGGTACGCCACCGTTAGCTGGATCTCCTAAAAACAGGACTGCTTGGTCTGCAGGAGGCAGGCTGTTGATGGTGTAAGAGGCGATCGACCCGTCGGGGTCGCTTCCTCCCAATCCTGTGACTAACTGGCTGCTGTTGGGCGCGAGGCGGGAGTTGGCATTGTTGGCTAAGGGCGGTTGGTTGTCAGTTGGAAGTATGGCCGCGACAGTAGCGGTAGCGGGACTGGTGGCGCCGCTGTTGTCTGTGGCGCTGTAGGTGAAATTTGCTCCTGTAAAGTTGCCCGTGGCTTGGAAAAATAGTTGCTGCAACTGTGCTGGCGTCAGGACTTGGCCGGGTGTCACTGGTACGCCACCGTTGGCGGGATCTCCTAAAAACAGGACTGCTTGGTCTGCTGGGGGCAGGCTGTTGATGGTGTAAGAGGCGATCGACCCGTCGGGGTCACTTCCTCCCAATCCTGTGACTAACTGGCTGCTGTTGGGCGCGAGGCGGGAGTTGGCATTGTTGGCTAAGGGCGGCTGGTTGTTAGTTGGAGTTGGAGTTGGACTTGTAGTCGGTGTGGGAGTTGGAGTTGGACTTGTAGTTGGTGTGGGAGTTGGAGTTGGACTTGTAGTCGGTGTGGGAGTTGGACTTGTAGTTGGTGTGGGAGTTGGTGTTGGACTTGTAGTCGGTGTGGGAGTTGGACTTGTAGTCGGTGTGGGAGTTGGAGTTGGACTTGTAGTCGGTGTGGGAGTCGG
>NZ_JAUBOQ010000022.1:64476-81138 GCF_036700325.1 Microcoleus sp. Z1_B2 | reverse complement strand
AGTTGGACTTGTAGTCGGTGTGGGAGTTGGACTTGTAGTCGGTGTGGGAGTTGGACTTGTAGTCGGTGTGGGAGTTGGACTTGTAGTCGGTGTGGGAGTTGTAGTTGGTGTGGGAGTTGTAGTTGGTGTGGGAGTTGTAGTTGGTGTGGGAGTTGGAGTTGGTGTCAGAGTTGTGGTGACTGTAGATGCGTTGTTGCCTGGAGTGGGGTCAGCGGTAGTTGAGGTACTTCTGGCGGTGTTGGTGACGCTGCCGGATGCAGGTGCGATGAAGCGGACTGTGTTGTTGACGGTGACACCGCTGGCTAAGCTGGGAACGGGCGCGAAGGTGACAATGCCTGTAACCCGATCGTAGACGCCGCCGTCGGAGGGGATGACTCCTGTTAAGTCGGGAAGGATGGTGTCGGTAATGGTGACGTTTGCGGCTGTGCTTGGGCCGTTGTTGACTGTGGAAATTGTGTAAGTAACTACTTCACCCGGTGCTGCCGCCGCAGTCCCGGTTTTGGTGGTAACAACGTCGGCACTAGGTGTCAGAGTTGTGGTGACTGTAGATGCGTTGTTGCCTGGAGTGGGGTCAGCGGTAGTTGAGGTACTTCTGGCGGTGTTGGTGACGCTGCCGGATGCAGGTGCGATGAAGCGGACTGTGTTGTTGACGGTGACACCGCTGGCTAAGCTGGGAACGGGCGCGAAGGTGACAATGCCTGTAACCCGATCGTAGACGCCACCGTTGACTCCTGTTAAGTCGGGAAGGATGGTGTCGGTAATGGTGACGTTTGCGGCTGTGCTGGGGCCGTTGTTGACTGTGGAAATTGTGTAAGTAACTATTTCACCCGGTGCTGCAGTCGCAGTCCCGGTTTTGGTGGTAACAACGTCGGCACTAGGTGTCAGAGGTGTGGTGACTGTAGCCAGCGGATCAGTACCGTTGTTGTTTTCAGGAAAAGGATCGGGGGTAGCTGAGGTACTTCTGGCGGTGTTGCTGACGCTGCCGGATGCAGGTGCGATGAAGCTGACTGTGTTGATGGCAGGAGGAGCACCGGAAGGCAAGCTGGGAATCGCTGGGAAGGTGACAATCCCAGTCTCTGCATTGTAAACAGCCTCGTTGGGTAGACTAACTATATTTAAACCGGGAACAATGCTGTCGGTAACGGTGACGTTTGTGGCTGTGCTTGGCCCGTTGTTGACTGTGGAAATTATGTAAGTAACTGTTTCACCCGGTGCTGCAGCCGCAGTCCCGGTTTTGGTGGTAACAACGTCGGCAAGAGCAGCAACAATTGTAGTTGAGACTTGAGAGATGGGTTGGGAACTATTGTTGTTAGCTAGATTTGGGTCGAAAGTGGTGGAGGTGCTATAGGCAGTGTTAGTTAAGGGAGCTGTGACTGTTGGGGAAACTGTGGCTGTGATGGTGCGGGTTTGGCTAGCACCGTTAGCCAGAGTCGGAATCACCGGCCAGATGACCGTCCTCGTTACGGTATTGTATGTGGCGAGGTCGGAGGCGCTGACGAAACTTAAGCCTGCAGGCAGGGGATCTTGAATCAGGACGCTTTCGGCGCTGTTTGGCCCGTTATTTGTGGAGGTAATTGTATAGGTAATGGTGCTGTTGGGTGTGGCGAACAGCGGGCCTTTTTTAACAATGGAAACGTCGGCTTGGAGTGTAGGCGGATCTATACTTTGGACGATGACATTGTTAACTTCGTGAATGTTTGTGTTTCCCCCTGTCGAAGCAGCAAAGCCAAATTTAAAAGTACGCGGCACTGCTCCGTTTACGATTGCCAAATTTGGTATATCGATCAGTGTTTCGCCCGCATCAAATGTGCCGTTGCTGTCCAAGTCGAAGGCAACTGTCAGACGGTTAGGAAATGTTTGTGAATTCGCCGGGAACAATGTAACTTGAACGGTTCTTTTAGCTTCAGCGCGAATGCTTGTATCTTTATTGTCTATGCCACCGGGAACGACTCGGCTAGTTAAAAAATTATAAGATGTGCTTTCGCTGCCTCTAAGTCCTACTGCATCCTCTAGCGGCCCTCCCAGCGCAGCAGGATTTGTATTTACACGCCCTCCCGATCCTGATTGACTGGCAGAATAATTGCCAAACTCGTCTAATCCGACACCTAAATAACCTCCAGAAATACCAAGTGAAGCGGGACTATTATTATTCTGAGCATAGCCTAGAGAGCCACCATAGCCTCCCGCTTCTGTTGGCGTAGCTGTTCCGTCAATGAGGAAAAAACTAATGCCATCGGCACCAACCGGGGTATTATCCCCTGGTGGTCGTTGTGGAAAAAGGACAGTACCTCTGTTATAGGCAAAGAAATCAAAGGTAACTCTCAGACCCTCAGTAGCCGAGATGGGGTTGTTGTAGATTACAAAAGCTGCTTGTTGAAAGGCGTTTGATGTTAATCTCAAAGTACCTGTTCCGGGTGGATCGCCAGTCCCTAAAGCGGGAATAACGCCGCTGGAATTGGTGGCACCTGCGGTTAAGCCTGGGTTAGTTGTAAGGTTGTTGCCAACTCCATATATCCAAGGCCCGATTACTGTTGTATTTTTAAATTCTTCAGCCGCTAAGGTAGCCAGGACTGATGTGTAGCCTTCTAGGACTTCTTTTTCAAAGGCTATTTCGGTATTTATTTGTCCTGTAGTAATTTCTAATTCCCAGTCGCCGCCTAATGCTGCACTCCCTGTTAGATTGTTGGAAGCTGCAACATTTGCTCCTGTTATTTGGCTGAGTTTTTGTATGAATTTTAGACCAGATTCCCCTGCGCCTGTGTTGCAACTTAACAGCAGAATACTACCTGTTTCGTTGAGAGCTTTACCCCACTGCTGCAATTGGCTGGAATAGGTTTCTATATTGTGAATATTGAGTTCGGCCCGGCCGATTTCTACTGATGCTGATGCGCCGTGAGCAACTATTTGAATGCTGTTGAGGCTGTGCCTTGATGCTGTTATTTCGGCAATTTGTTCGATTCCATCCCGGAATCTATCGAGCAGGATTACTTCTGTATCGCTTTTCACTCCCCTGAGCAACTCTTGGTAGTTTTCTACTTTTGAATCCACAATCGCTAGATTTTTTCGGCTAGCCGTCTCTGCTTTATGGCTAGCTTGTCTCAAGATTTTAGTTTCCATGTTGGTAGATTTCCGTGTTTGTGTAGATGACAAAATTGACAGATTTGGGATGGTTCTTATTGTTGGTTAATTTGGTTGCTAAATCTAAGCTACCCCTTTTCATAGAGGATGATAAACTTTGCAGTATAAAGTTTTGAAAAATATTTCTTTTAGGATATATAATATTTTCCTGTATTTGTTATTTGTGATGTTAGGCAATCATTAGAGAGGAATTGCAGCGATCGCCCTTGGATGTCCTGATGCGACCGATCGCTGCCAATCATAACATGAATAAGGGGTCACAGCCTTCATATTAGCCAAAACCCTCTATTTTTGGGAAAAATGATATCAGGTCTAACGTTAGTTACATGGTAAATTACTTACGGATTTATCAGTACAAGGGGTCTGACCCCTCATGCCGCTTTTCTGAGTCTGGTGATATCGAGGCTGGCTCAGGATCGCGAATTAAATAACTTACAATTTTAATTGTTATTGTGGGATGGGCCTGAAAGCCCGTCATGAGTGGACGGGCTATAAGAGCCCATCCCACTTTCAAGAGTGGAAGTTATTTAATTCTCATTCCTCAGACAGCTTGAACTGTAAATATACTGAAAATATTAATTGCCTAAAAATTGGCAGATTTTGACTTTGAGGTGCGATCGCTCTTGAAAGTTGAGAGTACGGCATTTCTAGAGATTTATACTTATACTACTTTGGGGTGCAGTAAACTCACAGCCATGTAATAATAGCAACTTAAAGCTACAAAATTTAACAAAAAAACCTTGACAAATTATATATGTTAATACCAGGATTGCGGTGACAAAAAAGAACGATCGCCCTTGAATTCAAAAAGTACGATCGTCCTTTACACTCTGTTTATATCTAAATCATCAAACTGCGTCGATCGCACCCTCTAACGCCGCTTGCTAAGCGTCAATATCGAGTTCCCGCACTAAAAAAGCCCATTCATCAGCCAATTCTTCAATCACTTTCGCAGTGGGTTTGCCGGCACCGTGTCCCGCTTTCGTTTCAATCCGAATTAACACGGGATTTTCTCCCGCGTGGGTTTCTTGCAAAGCAGAAGCAAACTTGAAACTGTGGGCCGGAACCACGCGATCGTCGTGATCGGCAGTTGTAATCATTGTCGCTGGATAAGCCGTTCCCGGTTTGAGATTGTGCAAGGGAGAATAGCCGTGAATTGTGGGAAATTCTTCGGGATTTTCCGGCGAACCGTATTCAGAAGTCCAAGCCCAACCAATGGTAAATTTGTGGAAGCGCAACATATCCAAAACGCCGACAGCCGGCAGCGCTGCACCGAACAATTCCGGCCGCTGAGTCATGCAAGCCCCTACTAATAAACCGCCATTACTACCGCCTGCGATCGCCAATTTTGCAGGTTTGGTATACTTGTTTTCGATCAACCATTCAGCGCCAGCTATAAAGTCATCAAACACGTTTTGCTTGTTCAACTTTTTGCCTGCTTCGTGCCATGATTCGCCGTACTCGCCGCCTCCCCGCAAACAGGCGATCGCATAAACTCCACCCATCTCTAACCACACTATCCTGCTAACAGAAAAACTCGGAGTTAGCGAGATACCAAAACCACCGTATCCGTAAAGGTAGGTGGGATTATTGCCATCCAACTGCAAGCCTTTCTTGTGGGTGATAAACATGGGTACTTGCGTACCGTCTTTGCTTGGGTAAAATACTTGTTTTGTTTCGTAATCGTCTGGATTAAAATCGACATTTGGTTGGCGATAAATCGTACTTTCATCCGTCACCATATTGTAGTGATAGATGATGTTAGGTGCGGTGAAACTGGTGTAAGCATAAAAAGTTTCGGTGTCGTGCCGCTTGCCGCTGAATCCTCCCGCCGAACCGATTCCGGGCAAGGCAACTTCTCGCACGAAAGAGCCATCTAAGTTGAAAATTTTAATCTGGGTGTAGGCGTCTTTCAAGTAGGAAGCGACAAATTGATTGTTCAGGAGGCCTATGCCTTCGAGGGTTTCTGCTGCTTCGGGGATAATTTCTGTGAACCCCCCCTCTCTGGGCGACGGGGGAGTTTCATCACCAGCGAGGGATGAGGGAGGTGGGTTGTTGGTGTCGATCGCAATTACGCGGCCCAGCGGTGCATTTAAGTTTGTTTGAAACCAGAAAATAGAGCCCTCATTGTCGATGAAACTGTACTCAGCCTCGAATTCGCTAATCAGTTCTACAACGGTTGATTCCGGTGCAGTTAAATCCTTGTAGAAAATCAAGTTTTTGGTTTCAGTTCCCTGCCAAACAGAGATAATCAAGTATTTGCCATCTTCGGTGACGCCGCCGCTAAATCCCCACTCTTTTTGGTCGGGTCGCTCGTAGATTAATACATCTTCAGATTGCGGCGTACCGAGTTGGTGGTAAAACAGTTTTTGGTAATAATTAACGTCTTCGTGCTTGCTTTTTTCGTTGGGTTCGTCGTAGCGACTATAAAAAAAGCCTTTGCCATCGTGAGTCCAGGAGGCTCCTGAAAATTTAATCCACTTTAAATGGTCTGATAAATCTTCGCCGGTTGCCACATCACGGACTTTCCATTCCTGCCAGTCGGAACCGGAACTTGACAAACCGTAGGCCATATATTTGCCGTCTTCGCTGATAGCTATCCCACCCAGAGCAACGGTTCCATCTTCTGAGAGAGTGTTGGGGTCAATTAATACTTTTGGTTCGCTGTCGAGGGATGTTAACGTGTAGAGTACCGATTGATTTTGCAGGCCGTCATTCTTGTAGTAGAAATAGCGATCTCCTTCTTTGAAAGGTATGCCGTATTTCTCGTAATCCCAAAGTTGAGTCAGGCGCTGTTTGATTTTTTGCCGCGCCGGAATTTCGTTGAGGTAGCCAAAGGTAACTTGATTTTGGGCTTCCACCCAAGCTTGGGTTTCCTCAGAGTCGGGATTTTCCAGCCATCTGTAGGGGTCGGATACTTTGACGCCGTGGTAGTCGTCTGTTTGGTCGATTTTGCGGGTTGTGGGGTAGCTTAAAGGTCGATCGAATTTGGTCATGATTTTTTACTACTATCGGTAACTTTGTCCAGTTTACCCTTTCGCGGCAGTGACAGGGGAGAGTAGCTCAATTTGGGATTTGAAATTTTATCCTAAATCTGGGTTAAATAAGTCAACAACGGCTCAAAAAACAGAAGACCAAAACCCCGACTTCGCAGAACTTGTCGGCGTTATAATAAAGGATTATTGAAAAACCAATATCGTCAACTAATGAGATATATTAATCTTGTTTTAAGAGCAAAATAGCGATTTTAAATAATGACTACATTCCTCCCGACCTATTTGCTAAGAAATACCTAAAATAATTGTTATCGCATCTCTAATAAGGAATGAGAATTAAATAACTTCCACTCTTGAAAGTGGGATGGGCGTCCCGCCCGTCTTTTTTGGACGGGCGGGACGCCCATCCCACAATAACAATTAAAATTGTAAGTTATTTAATTCGCGATCCTAATCCAACTCCCTCCTTCCTTCCAAAGCACGAGCCAATGTAACTTCATCGGCATATTCCAAATCTCCCCCCATCGGCAAACCAAAAGCTATGCGCGTCACTAGGGTAAAAGGTTTTAATAAGTGACCGATATAAAGAGTAGTAGTTTCGCCTTCCACGCTGGGACTAATAGCAATAATTACTTCCTTAACCTTTTGCTGGCTGACGCGCCGCACTAACGGTTGAATGTTCAATTGTTCCGGGCCAATTCCATCCATCGGCGAGATAACGCCGCCAACAACGTGATATTTACCCATGTATTCCCGCGTTTTTTCTAAAGCGATTACGTCGCGAGATTCTGACACTACACAAATGGTATGAGTGTCGCGGTTGGGATTGCGGCAAATTTCGCAAACAGGGTCAGCAGATAAGTGAAAGCATACTTGACAGAAACCTACTTGCTGTTTGGCATCAATCAAAGATTTAGCTAGGGCTTGCACTTCTTCTTCCGGCCTCTTCAAAATATGTAAAGCGAGCCGCTGGGCTGTTTTTGGGCCGACTCCTGGCAAGCGCTGCAATTGTTCGATTAAACGAGCTAAAGGTCGAGTGTACATTAAAAATTGGCGGTAATTGGTAATATCATTTCTAGTTGATTCGCGATCGTATACAGCACTTTCCAGGTAAGTGAAGTACAGAGAAACCGGGTTTCTTGAATAAAACCGGTTTCTGGCGAGAAATCCAGAAGAAACCCGGTTTCTGGGGTGTACTTTATAAACCTGGAATCCGCTGTAATTTGCGCGATGTAGGGGCGGGTTTTACCAAACATCTATGTTTAAAACTAAGTATATCATAAACCCGCCCCGCCCATACACTGAGGAATATTGACTAATTTACCCTCCACTAATTTTAGCTTTGTAGCCTAACTTTGTGATAATTTCTAGCAGCTTTTGCTTGTGTTCGCCTTGAATTTCGATTTCATTATCTTTGACTGTGCCGCCAGTACCGCATTGGGCTTTTAGCTGCTTGGCTAAAGTTGCTAATGTTTCGGGTTTTTCCTGAAAGCCGCTGATGATTGTAACTGTTTTGCCGCCGCGTCCTTTTCGGGATGCTTCGATTTTGAGGTTTTGTTGATTGGGGGGAACTTCGGCAACTCCCCGTTGGAGGGCGGCCGAGTTGTCAACGTTGCCAAACTCGGAGTAAACTATTCGTTTGCCCTCGGTTGTTTTGCTGTCAGAATCTTTGCGTTTGGATGCTGCCATAGGTTAAGATGCTTGAACTTTTTTTAGTGGTATTTCTAGTTTTAGCGGATTGGGGTATGGTTGCGATCGCTCGGAATGCGATCCCATCTTCTACTTATTGTATTAGCCCGTCAATCGATTTTAGATTTTAGATTAAAGAATTGAAGGATTGACTTGCGCGAGATAAATACGTTCGGCAAGTTTCTCGGATACAGGTTTTTTATTTCTGGACGGATGAATCACGTGGCGGGTATCCTGGATGCTTTCGGTCAAGCGTTGAAGGAATTATAATGAAATTTGTTCGATCGCCTCAAGTCCACAACCGATTTGGTACGATCGACTTTGGTACGATCGACATCAAGCCTCTAGCTTACCCGCCAATCTAAAAAATCTACAATCTAAAATCTAAAATCAAATGACTGTCACCCCCCTACCTCTCACCACCGAAACCAGCGCCCAACGCCCAGACTCCCTCGGCAGATTCGGCAAATTCGGCGGCAAATACGTCCCCGAAACCCTGATGCCCGCTTTATTTGAACTAGAAGCGGCTTTCCACAAATACCGCAGCGAACCGGAATTTCAACAGCAACTCCAACAACTGCTCAAAGATTATGTCGGCCGCCCCAGCCCTTTGTATTTCGCCGAACGCCTCACCGAACACTACGCTAAAGCAGACGGAACTGGCCCGCAAATTTACCTCAAACGCGAAGATTTAAACCACACGGGAGCTCACAAAATCAACAACGCTTTAGCTCAAGCATTGCTGGCAAAACGCATGGGCAAAAAGCGGGTAATTGCTGAAACTGGTGCCGGTCAACATGGCGTTGCTACCGCCACAGTTTGCGCTCGTTTCGGTATAGAATGCGTTGTCTACATGGGCGTTCACGACATGGAAAGACAGGCTTTAAATGTGTTTAGAATGCGCTTGATGGGAGCCGAAGTACGGCCCGTGGCTGCGGGTACGGGAACGCTGAAAGATGCGACTTCGGAAGCGATTCGCGACTGGGTGACAAATGTCGAAACAACTCATTACATTCTCGGTTCCGTGGCGGGCCCCCATCCTTACCCGATGATGGTGCGCGATTTCCATGCGATAATCGGTGAAGAAACGCGCGCTCAGTGTCAGGAAAAGTGGGGTGGTTTGCCGGATATTTTATTAGCTTGCGTCGGCGGCGGTTCTAATGCAATGGGTCTTTTTCACGAGTTTGTCGGGGAAGAAACTGTCAGATTGATTGGTATTGAAGCCGCAGGCGAAGGTGTGGAAACTGATAAACACGCTGCTACTTTGACTAAGGGAAGTGTGGGAGTTCTGCACGGGGCGATGAGTTATTTGCTGCAAGATAATGAGGGTCAAGTGATTGAGCCGCATTCGATTAGTGCGGGTTTGGATTATCCTGGTGTGGGGCCGGAACACAGTTATTTGAAGGATGCTGGTAGGGCTGAATATTACAGTGTTACTGATGCAGAAGCGCTGGAAGCTTTTCAGCGGCTTTCGCAGTTGGAGGGGATTATTCCGGCTTTGGAAACTTCTCACGCGATCGCCTATTTGGAGACTCTGTGCCCGCAGCTAACAGGCAATCCGCGCATTGTGCTTAATTGTTCCGGACGCGGCGATAAAGACGTGAACACTGTAGCGAAGGTTCTGAATATCTAGGTTAGCGGAATGTGGGGCGATCGCTCTGTAGGAATCGGTAACAATTAACTTTATTTCTCGTTTGATTTCATGTCCAAAGGTTTGATTTCGATTTGCTTGGGATTGTTGACAATCCTGCCTAAGTGTGACACTTCCATTCCTACGCGATCGCTGCCACAAACTCCCATGAATACTAATGTTGCTTCGAGTGCTATTACTGACTTAGAAAAAGCGGTTAACCAACAGATAAATAAATACCGAGCATCTAAAAAGTTGCCGCCGCTGAGTGTCGATCCGGAAATCACTCAGATAGCAAGAATTCACAGCGAAAATATGGCTAACGGTAAAGTCAGTTTTAGTCACGATGGATTTGAGGGGCGGGCGAAAGCAATTACGATTCCTTATCAAAGTGTAGCTGAAAATCTTGCTTACAATATGGGCTACAGTGACCCGGTACGCAATGCTGTTGAAGGTTGGATTAAAAGTGATGGCCACCGCAAAAATATGGAGGGTCAGTTTAATGTGACCGGTATTGGGGTTGCGAAAAATGCCAAAGGCGAGTATTATTTTACTCAGCTTTTTGTCCGCAGTCGATAATTTGAAGGAAGGCACGACACTGATTCGGACACGGATACACGGATTAATTATCGAGTGTGACGTAGATGCTGAAGTTAGAAGGAAGAGGGAAGAGAGAAGAGGGCAGTCAACAGTCAAAAGTCAACAGTCAAAAGTCAACATTCAAAAATTACTAATAATGGAATTTGCAGATTTTCAAGTGTGCGATGGTGATATTCCCGATTCTCTCTTATCTTATTATTTGACTGCGGAGGCGATCGCCGTTGATACGGAAACAATGGGTTTGCTACCTTGGCGCGATCGCTTGTGTTTGGTGCAGTTGTGCAATCCCGAAGGTAAAGTTGCAGTGGTGCGGATTGCCAAAGGCCAGACAGCAGCCCCGAATTTAAAGAAGTTAATGGAAGCCGAAAATATTGAGAAAGTATTTCATTTTGCGCGCTTTGATATGGCAACAATGCGTTACAATTTAAGTATTGACATTGCACCAGTTTTCTGCACCAAGCTAGCTAGTAAAATTGCTAGAACTTATACCAACAGACACGGATTGAAAGAATTAATTCTCGAACTCGAAAAGGTAGAACTAAATAAAACATCTCAAAGTTCCGACTGGGGAAATGCGACGAATCTTTCTGACGACCAACTAAATTATGCTGCTAATGATGTTCGCTATTTGCTGAGCGCTAAACAAAAGTTGACTGCTATGTTGCAGCGAGAAGAACGCTGGGAAATTGCACAGCAATGTTTTCAGTGTTTGCCAGTTTTTGTGAGTTTGGATTTATTGCAGTACAACAATGTTTTCGAGCACGGCTAATACCATTTTAGATTTTAGATTTTATATTTTAGATTGGGAATGAATGATGACTACCAGGGTTTAGATCGCGGGCATACAGTTGCATTATTTTTTTGAAATTGTATAATATTGTGTCATATTATGTCCGATCGATTGACCATAATATCCCGGCCGGGCGGGTTTTTGAGATTGTCAATTATTGGCAGATATTATTGGTGAACCCGCCCCTACCTGATTTCGGGCGAAGCGAAGCGGAGGGAATCGACCGGACTAGGTATCACCTCGCACAACTGCCATCAAATTGTTTTGTAGTGAAGACTTGAGTTATCATAAAACTCGCTTGGACTTGAGTCCTCACTACAAACGTAATTATTATTATTTGACCAGACTTGATGTGATATCAAATCCGGTAGCATCAGAATTATTCCTCTCTGTATTCTCTCCCTCTGCGTTCTGGAGCGCCCTCTGCGGTTAAATCATTCCGATAAAACCGGAAACGATATGAGTTAAAAAAAAAATCAAAACAGTGATCTATTGCTGATTATGGCTAATCGGGATTATGTTCGTGCAGCAAAGCTTCAATTTGGTCGTCAACATTTCTAATCACCTGTTCCAAAGCGGGCAACCCCTCTAAAGGCACAGGAGAAAGCCGAGTTCGATCGCGAATTTGATTCACTTTCCGCTGCAATTCTTCGGCCAGCCGCAGCGCGTCCCGACTCAAAGTAGACAACTGCTGCTGCTGGTAAAACCTCAAAGCTGCCCCCCGCAAAACTTGCAGAGTGGCTTCTTCCTTGCCACCCACCGTCATTACCCGCAAGCGCAACAGCAAATGAGTGTTTTGGTATATGCGCTCAACTTCGACTTGTTTGGCTTGTTCCACCGGGCCAACAGGCATATCCGTCAGCCGTTTCAACTCATCGATGACCTCTTGGAAAAGCACGATATCGATACCTTCGAGCATCGATTTCAAAACGCCGTCTTGACTCCAAAGAATCCGGCCTTGGGACTGGTGCCGCTCAAAAAACAGGCGGCCGATACCCTCTCGCAGCACTCTACCGAGCAATTCTTCCAGCAGTTGGGGCGCGGGCAAAGTTGCCAAAACTTCGACTGGGCTTGACAAGTGCAAGGCCTCGACATTCAAAACCGATACCTGTGTCGGTGTCGGGGGCACCTCAGCGCTAGCAGGTTTAAACCGCTCAGGAGCGGGCCTTGAGGGTTCTGGCACAGACAGCAGCGTTGCTGCATTGGGGCCTGAAGTTGCTGATGGGGGATTTTTGGGTTTTGGGGCTGCGGCGGTTTCTGTCTGGCTGGGTTCTCGGAGCTGGTTGCCGTGCAGCAAGTAAGCTGAGAGCATCGAGCGCTGAGTTTCCGAGGCAATTGGCTCTGTTGTGACTGAGCAATTCATGTAAGCTAAAATCCGCTGCACGTAGTCCAAGGCGGAGTCATCTTGGGCATCGACTACGCCCAATTTAAATAGATTACCTTCTAGAGATAAAGGCAAAACTTGATAATAAAGGCAAGCTTCAAAGGGGACAACTGTGTCGATTAGGTGAAATATTCGATCAGAGTCCATTGTAGCTGCCGAGTGTGTTGAAGATGTATATACCATTAGCTGCTTTGTAGTTGGAAGCGCGATCGAGCGCGACGCACCAACCTGATGCGATAAAATTAAACGCTGCAACTTCCCTGACGGAGGAAGTGGCCTAACAACCGGAAGCTTTTATTAAATAAAAATCCTTAGTCCCAGAATTTTCTCCCTGCTGTATTGCAGCCTCAAATTCTACCAAAAGATTGAGAGCTAGATGATGACTAGCGCAGTCTAGACCCACTATCATCGATCGCCCGAGATTGATGCCCGTGGCTGGCAACAATAGAATTATGTCTTTAATGCACAAGTATTAGAGATGCACCACAACCGATGATTTACGGGCAACCGCTGAATTTAGGATTGGTTAAAAAATCCTCAAAAGTCGATCGTGCTGCTAGTATCTTACCTCAGAGAGTGGGCTGCGATCGTCTCGGAGCGCGATCGTCATTCGATTTTAGATTTTAGATTTTAGATTTTGGATTGACTTGCGCGAGATAAATTCGGGGGCTTGAGGAGTTGAGATTTTCGATTTTGGATTGATTTGCGCGAGATAAATCACGTAGCGGCTACGATCGAGAAACTCGCTTGTCACGGCAGCGCTACAACATCCCGATCGAGCTAACCTGATTGGACACAAGGGGCATCGCGCGGTTTTCCACGGGGAAACTCGCAGTAATCTGTGGCTGTGCGGGAATTGATTTGTAGCGCGGATTCTGAAAAATGCTACCGCCAATTAACAATTAGCAATTGCCCGCCACCCATTACCAATCTACTCGTTGCGGAGCGATTGAGCTGCTAAATAGAGTTTGCTCCACTCGCCGATGACTTGATTGGTTTTCAGCTTTAATTCAGATGCGATCGTCTCTACACTTTTCCCAGCTTTCAGCGATTCTACCAACTGCCGCTGCACCGGCGTGAGGTCTTGTAAATATTGCTGCCACTGGGCGGGAGTCAAGCCCAAACTGTGTTCTTGGAGCGAAGTTTCCAGCCAGTTGGCGACTAATTCCGGTGCTTGTTTGACCGCAAAAACCCGAATCGCGTGGTAACTGACTTTTTCTCGCAAGCGGTAAATTTGCTTGATCGGAACCTTCAACTCCTCGGCAATTGCCTCTTGGGAACGACCTTGCAGGTAAAGCTGCAGCCACCGAGAAGCCAGCGGATCGACTTCAGCAGCCAAGTAATTCTCAAATTCTTGTTGGACAATCTGCCGCTGAGTTTGCTGCTCTTCCCAAGCTTGATTTTCTCGATACTCGGACATCGCCTGTTCGTCTAGCAGACTAAGCGGTTCGTCTGTATCGTCGGGTAGAACCTGTTCCGACACCAGCCGCACCCAGTCTCCCGCAGGCACTTGGGTCAACCCGCCCCGCTGGGCACGCCGCAGGTAGTTGACAAAACGGTACACCAGCAGCGGCTGGTTGCGGATCGGCCGCAAGCAGTATTCTTCTGTGCTCGCTAGCAGCAAAGCATTTCGGAGGCGTCTGTCTGAGGTGCATTCGGCAATCCAGGCGACTTGCTGCTGCAGGTAGCGATCGGAATTGAGCATTTCCTGAATCACTTCTTGCAGTACCTCCACCGCACTCCGCTGTCTGTCGCGACTCAGGGAAACCCACGCTTGGATTTTTTGCCGGAGCACAACCAAACCGCCCAGCCGCCCGATCAAGTTGCGGTAAGCTTTTTCTGGCGGTACTCCCAGATACCGAGAAATCAAAATTCGATATAAAAAGTCGATCGCCCCAGAGGCGACAGACAATTGAGTTGGGCTAAGAGTGTCAAATCTTTCGGGCTTGTCTCCCAACAGCCAGCGGACAACACTCTCGCGGGTGCTAGAATTTTCGTCCGGGCAATCTTGTTCAAGTCGTGACTTCCAATCTTGTGCCAGTCTTTCCGCCAAGGTCATGAGCTGTTGAGCTATTTGTCTTTCACCCCCGATTTTACGTGGTATCCTGGATTTTTGAGTATTTTTCAGATATTTCAGATATACGATCGCGCGATCGGATAAATTACCTTAAATTACCCTAAACAAAATTCCATTACGGTGCGATATGCCTAACTTTTTATTAGAACTCGGTACAGAAGAATTGCCCGCATCTTTTGTCAAAGGCAGCGTCGAGCAGTGGCAGCGACTGGTACCTGCAACTCTGGCAGAAGCATCCTTGACAAATGACTCAATTAATGTATACGCTACTCCGAGGCGTTTGGCCGTTCTCGTGAAAGGACTGCCAGTTCAGCAATTAGACAGAGAAGAAGAGGTAAAAGGGCCACCCGCGAGTTCGGCTTTTAAAGATGGCAAACCGACGAAAGCAGCCGAAGGTTTTGCGAAAAAGCAGGGCGTAGAAATTGATGCGTTGGAAGTTCGCGCTACCGATAAAGGCGATTTTGTGTTTGTGCTCAAAAAGATTCCGGGGCGGATGAGTGCGGATATTTTGACAGAACTTGTGCCGCAGTGGATTAATAAGTTAGAAGGCAAAAGATTTATGCGGTGGGCCGACGGAGATTTGAAATTTCCGCGCCCGATTCGATCGATCGTGGCGCTGTTAGATGATACTGTACTGCCAATTACATTGGTGAGCGGTTCGGATACGGTCAAGAGCGATCGAATTTCCCAAGGACACCGGGTGTTATACACCCCCCCTACACCCCTGGGAGGGGTCTCCATTCCCCAAGCCGAGGATTATGTCGAGTGTCTGCGGGCTGCTTGCGTTGAGGTCGATCGAACCCAGCGCAAAAATCAAATTAAAGCACAAGTAGAAGCCGCAGCGACAAAACAAGGCGGTTACGCCGACATTACCGAAGATTTGTTAGAAGAAGTCACCGACTTAGTAGAATGGCCGAACGCAGTTGTCGGCAAATTTGACGAGGAATTTTTGATATTGCCGCCGGAAGTAATCACCACAATTATTGTTACAAACCAGCGGTATTTTCCCATCCTCAAAAGCCCCGATTATCCAGAACTTCTGCCCTATTTCATTACAATTTCTAACGGAGATCCCGCTAAAGCCGCGATTATTGCCGCCGGTAACGAGCGAGTAGTGCGGGCGAGATTGGCAGACGGTCAGTTTTTCTACAAAGCAGACTTGGCAAAGCCTCTAGAGGATTATTTGCCCAAGTTGGAAACAGTAACTTTCCAGGAAGATTTAGGGACTGTGCGCGCCAAGGTCGATCGCCTGTGCAAGATTGCCAGTCTCATCACCAATCAACTGCAAATCACAGAGGAAGAGCAAGCTGATGTAGCAAGAGCCGCCTTACTTTGCAAAGCCGACCTCGTAACCCAAATGGTTTACGAACTTCCCGAAATGCAAGGAATCATGGGGCAGAAATACGCCTTAGCAAGTGGCGAATCGGAAACAGTAGCCACAGCGATTTTTGAACATTATTTGCCCAAAGGTGCGGGCGACAATTTGCCCCAAACTCTGACAGGTCAAATTGTCGCCATAGCAGACAAATTAGATACATTAGTCAGCATCTTCGGCTTGGGAATGTTGCCGACTGGTTCATCCGATCCCTTCGCTTTGCGTCGCGCAGCCAATGCAATAACTAACATTATTTTGGCGGCTCAGTTGCCACTCAACTTGCACAACTTGCTCGCAGAAGTTGTCGCAGAATTTACCGCAGCGCGCCCCGAAACACCAGCCGAGTTGCTAGATCAGTTATACGATTTTTTCTTGCAAAGAATTCGGACTTTGTTGCAAGAAGAAAAGAATGTAGATTACGATTTGGTAAATGCAGTTTTGGGAGAAAACGACCCAGAATATACTGAACGAGCATTGAGAGATTTGTTGGACGCACTGGAAAGAGCACTTTTCCTACAACAAATCCGCAATAACCAGACTTTGGATCGGATTTACGAAACCGTCAACCGTTCAACTCGTTTGGCGGCTCAAGGTGATTTGGATAAAATACAATTGGAACCGAAAGCGGCGGTGAAACCGGAGTTATTTCAAAAGTCGTCTGAACAAGCTTTCTACGATGCCGTAGTGCAGTTAGTGCCGCAAACGCAGCTATCCAAACAAACTCGGAATTACCAGCAATTAGTAGATAGTTTGACTGAGATTGCTCCAACTGTCAGCAACTTTTTCGACGGGCCAGAAAGCGTTTTGGTGATGGATTCTGACCCCGAAATTAAGCGCAATCGGTTGAATTTACTGGGTTTGCTGCGGAATCACGCGCGGGTGTTGGCTGACTTTGGGGCGATCGTCAATCGATTTTAGATTTGAGATTTTAGATTTTAGATTGCCGTCAAAGGTTTTGATGTAATATCAAATCCATTGGTATC
>NZ_JAUBOQ010000022.1:17247-64376 GCF_036700325.1 Microcoleus sp. Z1_B2 | reverse complement strand
CAAAGGTTTTGATGTAATATCAAATCCATTGGTATCGGAATTATTCATTTCTATCTTCTCTCTTCTCCTCCTCTGTGCCCTCTGCGCCCTCTGCGGTTAAATCATCCAAAAAAAACCGTAACCGAAATCGATTTTAGATTTTAGATTGTGGATTTTAGATTGCCGCCAAAGGTTTTGATGTAATATCAAATCCATTGGTATCAGAATTATTCATTTCTATCTTCTCTCTTCTCCTCCTCTGTGTCCTCTGCGCCCTCTGCGGTTAAACCATCCCCAAAAAACCGTAACATATAAGAGGAAAAAACCAAGAAAATTCGCTCCATCACACACAACTTATGCCGATCGCTCATATCATTGGACTAGGAAAATCAGGAATTGCCGCCGCCAGACTGCTAAAACGCGAAGGATGGGAAGTAACGCTGAGCGATCGCTCATCTTCCCCAAACTTGCTCGAACAGCAACAGGAATTCGCTAACGAAGGAATTAATGTTGAGTTAGGTAAATCCTTTGAACCAGTCGAATCTATAGAATTAATAGTAGTAAGTCCGGGCGTTCCCTGGGACAGTCCAGCATTAGTGCGCGCCAGAGAGTTAGGGATTGAAACAATCGGAGAAATGGCTCTCGCGTGGCGTTACCTCAAATCTCCTTGGGTGGGAATTACCGGCACTAACGGCAAAACTACTACTACTGCTTTAATTGCGGCTATTTTTGCAGAGGCCGGGCTTTACGCTCCCGCTTGCGGCAATATTGGCTATGCTGCGTGCGAATTAGCTTTAGGCGAAAAACAGCCGGATTGGGTAATCGCAGAAATCAGCAGCTATCAGATAGAATCCTCGCCGTTTGTAGCGCCGCGCATCGGAGTTTTGACGACTTTGACGCCGGATCACCTCAGCCGCCACAAAACTTTAGAAAATTACTACAACATTAAAGCGCATTTGCTGAAAAAGTCGGAATTGCAAGTAATCAACGGCGACGATCCTTGTTTGCGGCAACAAGGAGTTGACATTTGGCCCGATGCGTGTTGGACGAGTGTCAAAGGTGAAAAAGATTTGTTGGGAAATACAGATTTTGGAGCCTATATTCAAGATGGTTGGGTAATAGCTCAAGGCGAGAAAATTCTGCCTGCTGATTCTTTGCGGATGGTGGGAGAACACAATTTGCAGAATTTGTTAATGGCGGTGGCGGCAGCTAATTTGGCGGGGATAGATAAAAGTGCGATCGCCCAAGCCATTGCCAAATTCCCCGGAGTTTCGCACCGCCTGGAACACATCTGCACTTGGGAAGGCATAGATTTCATCAACGACAGCAAAGCTACTAATTATGACGCCGCCCAAGTCGGGTTGGCTTCTGTTAGCGCACCGGCGATTTTAATTGCGGGCGGCGATGCCAAAGAAGGGGACGATCGCGCGTGGATTGATACAATCAAGGCGAAAGCTGCTGGGGTGTTGCTAATTGGGGATGCGGCAGGTATTTTTGCCGATCGGCTCGAACAAGCAAATTACAACGCTTGGGAAATAGTCGAAACAATGGAACGAGCAATCCCGCGAGCAGCAGAATTAGGCAGACAAAACAACGCTAAAGTAGTGCTGCTTTCCCCAGCCTGTGCTAGCTTCGATCAATACCAAAACTTCGAGCAACGGGGCGATCATTTCCGCCAATTATGCCTCGAATCCCTGATTTAACGAACATCAATCCTGTAGGGGCGGGTTCACCAACAATTTATGGCTAAAACCAATAATCTCGTAAACCCGCCCCCACCCAACAGACTAAAACCAATAATCTCGTAAACCCGCCCCCACTCAACTGTCAATCACAATCTACCGCTTTCAAGATACAAGAGGCGGGTTCACCAACATCTTTAATTGGCTAACCATAATCTTCATAAACCCCCCGTCCATACTGTCTTCCAAATATCCTTAATTCTAGCCTGCTCTTCCCATTCTAGCTCCTGAAAAGCTATCATTATCTCCTCATGAGTATAATCAATAATGATTGCCGCCAAATGAGCAGCGGTTTCCGCTTCCAGCATGGCTGTTTTTAACTTTGCCATTGCCTCTTTATCCATTAGCACTAAACTTTGAATATTGACCTCACTTTCATTTTAATTGTGTCTGCAAATGTCTTTTAATTGGCTCTGAAAATCAGCAATCTGAGCAGCACTTATTGTATCAGAATGCGACGACGATATTTTAAATTGGCTACAAAGCTGAGAGCGCAATTTTTCATCAATCTCCAGAATATTGCCTTGGGAAGCGACGTTTTTTTGCAACAAAATTGCGATTTCCCTTTCCAGTTGGCGATTTCCTTGCTGAAAGAAGTCTTGAGAGTTAGAACGAAACAAACCGCTATTGACTTGCTGAATTTGGCTCGGTGTCAGCGATTGAGCCGAGACAGCAGCCGGAAATGCCAAAGATGCTGCTAGCCACCAGCTATAAATTATCTGTTTGAGAATGCTGTTCATCACTGTCTGGAGGAGTTATCACCTCAGTTGGTTTCTCGTTTTCTGACTCGCTTGCTAATTCATCTTCTCGTTCAAGTTTTTCTTGCCACTCGACAAGCTGCTGAAAAAGTTTCGGGTTAATTTCAAATACGGGTTTGTTGGTTTCTGACATATTTACTCCTAACATTTATTACATTTAACTGGTTTCCGAACTCTGCCTGCGAACCGCTGTCCAGAGAATATGCCTCGTTTTTTCAACAGGAAAAGTGGAGGCATATCCTCCGGATATGCGTAACCAGGCAGAGCTTGGCAACGAGTAGAAAAACAAGTATGTCGATCGGAAGTTACGCTCCCACCTTCAGCAGCGACATAATTATGCCTGTTAATGAACCACCAAGCAAAGCTAAAGTAGCTAAGGTACTAATGCCAAATCCTGCCGCTCTTTTTTCGGCAGCTTGATAGTAACCCCAAGCAAACAAAATACGTCCAATTATCCAAACTGCGCCGATACCGGCGGCCCAAATTGGGCTGATAAATTGCGAGAACAGCCACAGCGAGGGCAAAAATAGAATCATTTGCTCTAAGGTATTTTGCTGAACTCGCACCACTCGCTCAAAGTCTGGGTTTCCTGTCATCTGCGGGGGAGAAACTTTATATTTGAATCTAGCTCTGCCGACGTTGATGGTAACAACGAAGTAGAGAATTAATGCTGAAACAGTAATTAGACTAGGCCAAAGTGTGGCGTTTGCTTCTGCGAGCATGATTCGGTATTATTGGGGTGGACTATATATAGCAATCCTCGCATCGTTTGTGTAATTATTGTAGGGGGCAAACCCCCCGTGGTTGCCCCATGAGGCCGAGGTAAGCAAAGAAAGGCATTACCCCTACATCTTTTTACGACTCCTGCAAGGATTGGTATATCTTGATTATAAATCAATTATTGCCGATCGCGTTATTCATCGCCATCCCGTCATTCAAGGCAGGGGATTTGATGCAACTGCTGGGTATTAGTGGCGCGACAATTGCTTTCGGATTCTGGGACATCCTCGAAAACTTGCTGGCTGGGATTTTGATTCTTTTGCTCGCACCTGCATAGGGATACCAGCCCCCGACTCTTGTCGTGAGTAGCCCAAATTTTAGACTTTTGTTCAACCTCCCAGATTCCTCAGTGTAGTCAATCTAAAATCTAAAATCTGTGGAGTAAATTTAAAATCTAAAATCTAAAATCTAAAATCGTGTGACGGATACAAGCCCCGACTTAAGGAGATTATTTTGCTCAACAATATTCGAGACAGTCTTAAATATTTCACTAGGAGCAGGATTCCTCGAGAGCATCTAAAGCAAATACGAGTTGACTTGTTGGAAGAATCAACCCTAAATATTAACTATCTTGTCTTAATTCTCGGTTCCTGTATAATTGCCACCTTTGGACTGCTTTCCAACAGTGCAGCCGTCATTATCGGTGCTATGATCGTTGCGCCTCTGATGTTGCCAATCCGAGGGTTAGCATTTGGAGCGGTAGAAGGTAACGTTATCATCTTCCGCAAAGGTTTAGTTGCATTAGCAGTCGGGACGGTGCTAGCAATTTTTTTAGCTTGTTTTCTGGGCGCTTTGGTACAAATTCCCGACTTTGGAAGCGAAGTTTTAGCTCGTTCTAAACCTACATTACTAGACTTGGGAATTGCGATCGCCGCTGGGGGAATCAGTGGCTATGCAAAAGTTCAGCCCAAAGTTTCTGCTACTCTGGCGGGAACGGCGATCGCCGTGGCTCTGATGCCACCAATTTGTGTTATAGGTTTAGGCTTATCTCAAGCTAATTGGTCGCTCAGCCTGGGAGCAAGCCTCCTGTATCTTACTAATTTGCTGGGAATTACTCTCTCCTGTATGCTAACCTTTTTGATGGCCGGCTACACCCCCCTGCATCGGGCCCGTAAAGCCATCTTTTGGGCGCTAGCATTGACGGCTATACTTGTAATTCCTCTGGGCGTGAGTTTTGCGGAATTGATCGAGCAAGCGCAACTTGAAGCTAGTCTGAAGCGGGCGTTGCTTAACCGAACTATTACTTTTCAACGGGTGGAACTGATTGCAACTGATACTAACTGGTTGACGAAACCGCCGGAAGTGCGTCTGATTGTTCGCAGCAGCGAAGCTTTGACACCCAAACAAGTCCAGCTTTTAGAAGCATTTGTCGAAAAAGAAATGGGTCAACCATTTACCTTAATTTTTCAAGTGAGTCAAGTTGAAGAAGTGCGGCGATCGACGCTGAATAAGTCCCGCTAAAAACCGAATCCTTAACTATTTTATTCCTAATTATATGACCCCAGAAGCTGTAATTAACCAAGTGACTATAGAGGGCAATCTGAAGCAATTTCTCTTAGTGCTATTAGTTTCCTTAAGTGTGGCGGTGCTGCCGCAAATATGGGGCTGGTTGCGCCAAATTCCCTACACGCTGCTTTTAGTAATTGTTGGGTTGGGTTTGGCTTTTATAGATGTGCGATTGGTGTCGCTATCGCCAAAACTGATTCTGTTGATTTTTTTGCCGCCTCTGTTGTTTGAAGCTGCTTGGAACCTGGAATGGCCTAAACTCAAGCGGGATTTAGTGCCGATCGCTCTTTATGCGGTTGTGGGTGTTGTTATTTCCGTTGCTGGCGTGGCTTTTGCTCTCAACCAAATAGCGGGAGTTTCTTTAGCGATCGCCCTGTTGGTAGGAGCTAGTATATCTGCTACAGATCCTGTTTCAGTTATTGCCTTGTTCCGGGAACTGGGAGTTGAAAAACGCCTAGCTTTGCTGGTGGAGGGAGAGAGTTTATTTAATGATGGCATTGCTATTGTTGCCTTTAGTTTTTTGGTGGGATTCTCTCTAGGGACTGATGAAGTTGGCATCCCAATTCTGATTGCGCGTTTCTTAGCTTTTGTGGGAATTGGGGTGGTTGTCGGCAGTTTAATCGGTTTTGGAGTTTCTTATCTGACTCAACCATTTGATTTACCTTTGGTGGAGCAATCGTTAACCTTAGTTTCAGCCTACGGCACTTATATAATTGTGGAGGAATTGGGTGGTTCTGGGGTGATTGGTGTGGTGGTGATGGGCTTGATATTTGGAAACTTCGGCTCTCGTATCGGTATGCAGCCCAGTACCAGACTTGCGGTGACACAATTTTGGAATTTTTTGGCGTTTTTTGTAAATTCGATCATGTTCCTGCTGATTGGCGATCAGATGAGGTTTGCTGATTTGGGAACGAATTTAGGAGTGATTGGCATAACTGTAGTGGCGATGTTTGTGACGCGAGCGATCGCTATTTTTGGTTTAGGATGGTTGAGCAATTGGTTAGGACACTCTGAAATTTCATTGCCCGATCAAACTGTAATTTGGTGGGGAGGATTGCGGGGTTCTGTCTCGATTGCTTTAGCTTTGAGCGTACCCCATGTTCTGCCCGATCGACCAAAAATTATTGCGATCGTGTTTGGTGTAGTTTTATTTACGCTGCTAGTACAAGGTTTAACCACCAAGGCGCTGCTGGAAAAACTGGGCTTGTTGAACAACCAGGAGTTGCGCCAGGAGTATCTGGAGGCGATCGCCCAACGTGTTGCTCTCAATCGGGTTCTCAAGCATCTATCTGAAGTATCGGGCGATCGTAAAATCGAGCCTGAGTTTTCCAATCATCTCGTGAGTCAGCTTCAAGAAAAATTAAACTTGCTGCAAGCAGGAATCAATCAAATGTACGATCGATCTCCTGAACTGCGGCAGATGACTATCGACAAACTCGAAGGGGATTTGGAGGCAATAGAGGCTGATACTTATGCTGAATTTGTGCGATCGGGTCAATTGAAGGAGCTGCCTGTTTCTGTGTTGCAGCAATGTTTTAAAGAGCGGAATGAGACAATTGTTTCTTAAAGCGAATTCGGTTGCAGGATAAACAGAAATAAGTTGTAAGCTGAAGTGCATTTAAATTGTTGTATAGTCAAATTTAAGAAAAGTCTTGTGGGTGGGCCATAAAGCCTGCCCAAAAATACAATTTAGATGCCCAACAGCTTAGGAATGAGAATTAAATAACTTCCACAAGTTTGTGTGTGGGATGGGCTCTTATAGCCCGTCCACTCATGACGGGCTATAAGAGCCCATCCCACAATAACAATTAAAATTGTAAGTTATTTAATTCGCGAGCCTTACTATAACGAGGACGGGTTTTGGGCTTTCGACAGAAAGTATTGTTGGCAATCAAAAACAGTCCGAATTGTTGAGGGGCGGACATGGTATAATTCCTGATATTGTAGGGTGCGTCAGCCTCATAAATTTTTACAGTTATGTCAAAAATTGATCGAGCTGACGCACCCTACGAGAATTTGAATATGAGCTAGATCATAGAAAGATTAGGCAGAATTGGGTAAACTGAGATTAAGGTTACATAGGAGGTCAATTTAATGACCAATACTGCTCTCAATTTTAAGACTGCACCCGGACATGAAGTTCTGGCCGCGGCGGGTAAGAAAATGTTGAGGCCGGGGGGGAAACTTGCTACGGAACAGTTATTTGAATGGGCGGATTTTCAGCCTGGGGAGACTGTTTTGGAGTTGGCTGCTAGTTTTGGATATAGTTCGATCGCCCTTGTTGAACGTTTTGGCGTAAAAGTAGTGGGAGTTGAGAAAAATCCCGACAGTGTGGCCCGCGCTCGTGCTAATGTTGCAGCAGCCGGTTTGAGCGATCGAGTGGAAATTGTGGAAGGAGATATTTTTCACTTGGATCGGATTTCCCAACAGTTTGATTGGGTATTGGCTGAAGCTATTCTGACAATGCAGTCACCGTCGGGGAAAGCTAAAATTGTATCGGGAATTTGCGATCGTTTAAAACCAGGCGGCAAGTTTCTCTCTCACGAACTTTTAGCTAGAAACCGAGAATCAGAAATTCAAAAAGCTTTATCAGAAGTGACTCGGGCTAATTCAACGCCTTTGTCTGAGTCGGGCTGGATTGCTGCTTACCAAAAGGCGGGTTTGCAAGTAGAAAAGTGTCAAACCGGGGCGATGGGACTCCTAAATTTGTCGCGAATGCTGCAAGATGAAGGGTTTGTGGGTACTGTGCGGATTGTGTGGAATATTTTAAGTCGATCGCAAATTCGCGATCGTATCTTAGCAATGCGTCGAGTTTTCCAGCATTACCAACAGGATCTAGGCTACATCGTTATCTCTGCCAAAAAACAATCTTAACCGACTCAATCGATTTTCGATTTTCGATGGAAGAAAGTGAAGCCACTGATAAATTCGAGACTTGTGACCAAATTAATTAATTGTCAAAAACTATGACTACTACTCTTTTACCGCTACAATCTTCAGCAATCCAACTCCGAGACGCAATTGAATATCCCGCCGCCGGAGTGCTTAACAAAATTTTAGTCAAAGACAAAAATTGTCAGTACAGTTTATTTTGTCTGGCTGCAGGAACGGAAATTTCGGAACACTCTTCGGCAAGGAATGCCACAGTTAATGTCATCGAAGGAAAGGGTATTTTGACTCTTGAAGGCAAGGATATTGTTTTGGAACCGGGGGTATTTGTCTTCATGCCCGGTAAAGCTCTTCACGCTTTGAAAGCCGAAGAAAATTTGGCGTTTATTTTGACACTTTCCGAGGCTCATTAATTTCTGCAATATTGCTTGGGGGGCGGGTTTTATACTTGCCTAAAATCAATAATCTCATCAACCCGCCCCGATTCACAGTAGGGGCGGGTTTTACCAACCATAATTGCCTAAAATCAATAATCTCATAAACCCGCCCGATTCACAGATTGTCGGGGGCGGGTTTATGTAGATAGTGAGTTGCAGTCAAATATTGTTTGTGAAACCCGCACTACAAGAATTGGGATTTTAACATTTAGTCTATTTCTTCTCCAGAGGCGGTATCCTCCAATTTTTCCCAATCCAATACAATAATTTTACCGCCTCGACTGTAGGAGACAAACGGCTTGAGTTTCTTAAATAACCGCACGCATTCTTCGTAGGTAATTCCAATGCTGCGAGCGATTTGATAGTAGGGAAAACGTTTTTCTAAACATACACTATTATCAGCAAGCTTCGTACCTTGCTCGACGCCAAAGTAATGAATAAATCGGGCTAGTCGCACGATCGCCCTTTCCGACACCAACCCGTGCACAGTCTCGTGCAGTTGCTGCAACCGCTGATTAAAAACCGCCAATATTCGCAAAGCAATCTCAGGATTTTCCCGAATAGCTGCTAGCAAAAATTCCCGTTCTGTGGTAAGAACTTGCACATCAGTTTCTGCAGTCACCGTTGCGGGGGCAATGCCGTTGCCTAGCAAAGCAGGTGCAGCAAAAATATCTCCCTGAAACAAAGTGCGGAGAATTGTTTCTTTGCCCGCCGTCGCTGTTTTTGCAACCCGTAGAGAACCGCTCAAAAGAGTGTATAATTTTTCGGGGATGCGATCGCCCTCATACATCACAACTTCTCCCTGTCGGTAAGTGCGAATTGCTGTATGTTCTTGCAATCGCTCTAATTCAGTTTGGTTTAAGCTGGTAAATATTCCAATTTTAGCCAGTTGCTCAACAGTTGATTTCATACTTTTAACTCTACCCGCTCGGAGTCTATTTACAGTATAATAACGGTGAATTCAGAATATATCGAAACAAGCAGAGCCATCTACGAAAATGCAGAACCAGAATATCGGCGATATTATTTTGATGAGATAGCTGGCGGATTTGTGCTAATTCACCAACAACATAATCTTAATAATTCGGAAATCTTTATTGCTGAAGTTTTGGCTAAAATAGGGAAGAGAGTTAGAATGTTGAGCGAGCAAGCAGCAGAGGGTGTCAGAACGCCAGATGCTGAGATAGACGGTGAGATTTGCGAATTTAAGGAGTTGACAGAACAGACTCAAAACATCAGAGACCGAGTGCAAGAAGGCATCAGTAGAGCAAAAAAACAAGGTGCAGTAACGGTTATTTTTCACGTAAACCGAAAGAGTTACGAGTTTTGGAAGGTAAACGACGGCATCAGAAAAGCTTTTTATTGGGACGACACACAACGGATTCAGAGCATTATATTAGTATTCAATAGCGAAGAATCTCAAGAAATTACTAGGGAGGAATGGGAAAATGGAAGACGTTTTTAATGAGTTTGAAGAAATTATACAAAGAGGATTAAAAAATAATATGCCGCGAGATGCCAAATTGATAACTGTTGGGCAAATTCTTTATGCAGTTACCCGCGATGAGCTGACAAATAAAGAAGGTTGGCAGCTTGAAGCAATGCTGGGAGGCAGAAAAAACTGGGAAGAGGCACTTGAGTACAGCATTTTTGGCTATCCAGTAGATACAGAAATGCCATCTTTAGACAAACCTCTAATTATTGCCGGCAAAACTTTTCATTCTCGTTTGATGACGGGGACGGGAAAATATCGCAGCATCGCAGAAATGCAGCAAAGTGTCAACGCTAGCAGGTGCGAAATTGTGACTGTAGCTGTGCGGCGAGTGCAAACAAATGCTCCGGGGCATGAAGGATTGGCAGAGGCTCTCGATTGGACTAAAATCTGGATGCTGCCAAATACTGCCGGTTGTCAAACTGCGGATGAGGCGATTAGAGTAGCTCGTTTAGGGCGGGAAATGGCGAAACTTTTAGGGCAAGAAGACAATAATTTTGTCAAATTAGAAGTGATTCCCGATGCTAAATATTTGCTGCCCGATCCGATCGGCACTTTGGAAGCTGCAGAACAATTAGTCAAAGAAGGTTTTGCCGTTTTGCCCTACATCAATGCCGATCCCCTGCTGGCAAAACGCCTAGAAGAAGTCGGTTGTGCGACAGTCATGCCTTTAGGTTCGCCCATCGGTTCCGGGCAAGGGATCAACAATGCGGCCAACATTCAAATAATTATTGACACGGTGAAGGTTCCTGTGGTAGTCGATGCGGGTATCGGAACCCCCAGCGAAGCGGCGCGAGCAATGGAAATGGGAGCAGATGCACTGTTGATTAATTCGGCGATCGCCAATGCCCAAAATTCCCCGGCAATGGCAAAAGCAATGTCCATGGCAGCAGAAGCGGGGCGGATGGCGTACTTAGCAGGCAGAATGCCGATCAAAGATTACGCGATCGCCTCTTCCCCCCAAACAGGCACCGTCACATCCAAATAAATTCCTGAATTTTCCTGGGCGCTTTTTTGGTAGAGTTGTAAGCATCAAAAATATTAAGGATTGTGACTGATGCCTTACATCAAAGATGACGATGGACGCCTGAACAACTTTGCTAAAGAGCCGAAGGTGTATGAAGCCGTACCTCCCAACAAAAATCAGCAACGCAACTACATCATCATGGGTATTGCAGCAGCCATGTTAGTCGCCGGTTTGGTGTACGTGGCTGCCTCCGTCTGAAAACTGGCCTGAGACTCAAAGCTGCTTCAAATCGCAATTTTAAATAATCCTTCGAGAAACCATGTTTTCCTTTCCCAAGGAAACATGGTTTTTGTGTTTCAATACAAAGCAGGTAGTTGCGACAATCCTGAAGCGTGCCGAGCGAGCCCGAAAGCTAAATAAGACCAGCATAAATTTGGTGTTTTCCTCTCTGCTGTTGGGTTCAGGGACTTGGGTTGCAAATACTAACACGGGTTCGTCACTCACATAAAATTGCCAATTGAAAATCTACAATCCTTTAGTCATCACCGGTGCGATTGACAATTCCCGCATCCAGGATACCCGCCACGTGATTCATCCGTCCAGAAATAAAAAACCTGTATCCGAGAAACTTGCCGAACGTATTTATCTCGCGCAAGTCAAGGCTTCAATCTAAAATCTAAAATCTAAAATCTAAAATCGATTGACTGCCTTTGGGGCGCAAGTTGTGAGTTATGAGCGATCGAGATTTCAACTTTCAACTCTACAATCTAAAATCTACAATCCAAAATCTAAAATCTAAAATCTAAAATCGGCTGATCCTGATGTCTATTCCTTCCCAAAAAGTTTCTAGCTCGAACAAGCTGATCTACCAACGCTTGAAACAGGCGATCGACCTCAATTTACGCCGTCAAATTTTTATTGCCGCCTGCGACGACTTGTGCTTGCGAGACTGTCTGGCAGCCCGCTTGCAGACAGAATTAGCCGCAGAGAGCGCAGGCTCCGATCCTCGCTCCCCGATCGACTACCCCCGATTTGTCAGCTTGGAACTCGACTTGAGCGATCCAAATCCTTGGGGTTCGATCGCCGCGTGGCTGACTCAACACCCACCGCCCCAAAACAGGGGCAGCTACAGCCCTTTGCCGGGATTTCAAATTATCGGGGCAGAACACCTGACAAGGCAGTCAGCAGCCGTGCAGTGGTCGTTCCTGAGCTATTTGAGAGACATCGAAGCAAACCTGCAAATGTGCGAGTCTACTCTGTTGCTGTGGGTGTCGCGCCCCTGGCTGAGTTCGATCGAGCAATCGGCCCCAGAATTTTGGCACTGGCGAACCGGAGTATTTGAGTTTGAAGGCGAACCAACTCCAGCTAAGGAAGACTTCGGGCACTTTGAGGACTTCGGAAACTCAGGAGACTTGCGAAACCTGCGCGACAGCGGAGACTTTGGCAACAAACTTTTAATATCTTCTTTGTCTGGACAATCCCCAATTCCCGACGAACAATTCCCAATTTCCTATCCCCCGTCTCCAGCCCCTGATTCTAAATCCGTCCAACTGGCAGATGAGGAACAATCCCCAATTTCCTATCCCCCGTCTCCAGCGCCTGATTCTAAATCCGTCCAACTGGCAGATTTGGTTTTAGCAGCAGCTTCTGAGGATTTGGCAGCCGAAAATAATCCCGCATCAGAGGAGAATTTTCTGCCGCTGCAAACCCTGCAATACATCGAACTGCTGCAAGAACATCAGTGTTGTTGTGAAGCATTAGCTTTGGCTTATCACGGTTTGGGAAATTACTACCGCGATCGCATTCTGGGCGGAGACATTTCAGAGCAAAACCTGACCATCGCCATTGGTGCGATCGAACAAGTGATTGCGTATCTCGAAGTTGACAGCAAGTCGCAGCAAAATCAACCACTAACTGAGGAATGCGCGCGGCTGATTGCCCAATTGACACAAAATTTAACTCAGTACGCCCAGGAGTCCCACAGCCTACCGCCAATTTCCGATCTGCTCAACGATCTCGGCACTCTCTACTGGATGCTATCGCGCGATCGCACGCAGCATAACGCCTCAGATCCAGTATCCAGCCTTGAACGCAGCATCGCCCTCTACCTTGAAGGTTTGAACCGAACAGATGCCGAAACCGTACCCCAAACCCGCGTTAGATTAAACAAAAATTTGGGAATCGCCTCGGCAGATTTAGCTCGCTATCGAGACAAGACAGAGAACTTGCAGCACGCAGTTGCAGCTTACCAACAAGCGCTGCTGGATCTCGATCCCGCCGTGGAGCCCCAGCAGTACGCTGCAGCTCAGAATAATTTGGCGACAGCATACTGGAATTTAGCTCAAGATGGTGAGCCGATCGTATATCTCAAAAGCGCGATCGCAGCTTACACCCAAGCCCTCTCCTGTTACAGTCCCGAACGAGAACCCCTCAACTATGCCGGAGTGCAAAACAACCTCGGTACCGCCTGCTGGAACCTCGCCCAGCACCAACCCTCAGAACCCCTGCTAGTCAGGGCGATTTCCGCCTACCGCGAAGCCTTGAAATACCGCACCAGAGAATTAGTACCCGCAGCAGCAGCAGCCACCTACAACAATCTCGGTACCGCTTATTGGCATTTGGCGAACCAGTTTCAGCAGAAACAGGCGCGGACGGAATCATTGCAGCAGGCGATTACCGCCTACGAAGCCGCCTTGGATATCGCCGGAAAGCTCGATCGAACCCAACTCACCTTTGACGCCTTGGCCGCCCGCAACAATCTCGGACTAGCCCACTATCAACTAGCCACCGACCCAGATTTCGCCACTAACAAAGTCGCACAGACAAGCCATCTAGAAGCAGCACTGCACCACCAGTTGCAAGTGTGCGCCGAATGGGGACAATATCTCAATGACAAAGGGTTAATATATGGGGATAAACTCAACCTGCAAGCCACGGCAAACTCCCAAGCTGCTGATTCCCGGCAAACAGCATTGAGCTATATTGTCAAAACGATTAGAGCTTTCTATAGTGAATGTGGGCTGCCAGGCCAAAATTTAGCCTTATCCAAAGTTCCCGGAGATTTATTGCCCGAAATCTTGCGTAGGTTATAAATATGGCTATAACTATTAAAAGCTCAATTTTTTCGAGATTTGTATCCAGTTTTCTATTATTATGGCTGAATATTCTTGCCTAATTCTTCAAGCAAACTTGTGGTCATGGCCCCTGTAAAAATTCTTGTGGTTGATGACGACCCGGCAATCCGAAATTTAATTCACCGTTTTTTGAGCCAGCAAGGTTATCAAGTTGAGTCTGGCGAGGACGGTCAGACTGGTCTGGAATTATTTGAGCAACTCAATCCTGACTTAGTAGTTCTAGATGTAAATTTACCTGATACAACTGGCTATAAACTGTGTCAAGAAATGCAAAGACGCACGGGCGTGTTTGTGTTGATGCTGACTGCCCGAACCGATGAAGCTGACAAAATGAAAGGGTTTGCCGAAGGTGCTGACGACTACATTACTAAACCTTTTAGTCTTGTAGAGATTGGAGCTCGCGTTGCAGCAATTTTGAAGCGTAAACGCATTGTTACTCCCGCGGAACAACAAAGTCTTACTTTTGGAGAGCTACTAATAGATCCGGTTCGCCGCGAGGTAATTCTCGGCAGCCAGATAGTTGCTTTGACTGCTTTAGAATTCGACCTGCTGTACTGTTTGGCTAGCAAACCCGGTCGCGTGTGGAGGCGATCGGAATTGCTGCATGAAGTGTGGGACTACGAGTATGTAGGAGCCGATCGCGTGGTGGATGTTCATATCGGTCAAATTCGCCGCAAAATTGAACTAGATCCCAATCAAATGCCGATGATTCAAACCGTCAGGGGGGTGGGTTACAAGTTTGAGCCAACAACCTAGTAGCATTCGCCGGCACGTCCGTCGGCACACCAGGCAGAAGGCAGTATAGGGGCGGGTTCACCAATATCTCTGATTCACATCCTCGATATTTGTAAACCCGCCCTCCCCACACAAGAATTCAGATCGATCGAGTATCTGATTGTTTTTTCTGCAAATACTCGCCCACTTCTCGTGCACGCTCAAAACCCCTTCGCACGCAATCTCCCAAAGCCACGCCGCCAACGTAGTTACTGCACAAATACACCCCCGGCAAAGATTTTAAGCCCTCATCGATTTGTTGCAGGCGATCGAAATGCCCCAAATTGTACTGAGGAATCGCCCGCTTCCACACATTCACCGCTAAAACTTTTGGCTGTGGCACATCTGGTTTCAGCAAAATCCGAGACAAATCTCGGTGCACCTCCCGAACGATTTCTTCTGAGTCGAGATTGCCAATTTCCGAGTCTGTTGCCCCGCCGATGAAACTGGTGAGAGTGTGCCAGCCTGCAGGCGTGCGATCGGCAAATAAACTTGATGTCCAAATCGTCCCCAGAGTGCGAATTCCCTGCCCCCTCGGAATTAAATTTCCAAAACCTACTAATTTACTCTTGACATCTGAGTGCGGATATGCTAAGACAACGCAGGCAACCGTAGGATAAGTAAAAGCTTGTAAAGCAGTGCTAACTTCTGGTTGCAGAGGCTGCAACAAATCGGCTGTAACATAAGCCGGCGTGGTCAAAACCACGGTACGCGCCTCAACTTCCTGCTGTCCGTCGGGCGTCGAGAATACAGCAATGTAAGTTTCGCGTTCTGTACGATCGAGGCGAGTCAGATGCCAGTTGAGTTTCAGTCGATCGCCCAATTCAGCAGCGATCGCCTCTGGCAAAGCTTTCAACCCCTGTTTAAACGAACCCAACTCCCCCGGCCTAGTTTTAGGAACATTCGGGTCTGCAACAGTCTTTAGCCCCCCCTTGGTAAGGGGGGGTTGGGGGGGTCTTTTCCTAGCAGAAAGCAGCGCCCCCGCCACCAGCCCGCCACCCAGATCGGCCATCTTTGCTACCCGGCCAAAAGCCGCCGCTGCGCTAAGTTGTTGCGGATCGCCCGCATAAACCCCAGAAACAAAAGGTTCCACCAACCGCTGCATCACTTCCGTCCCCAGATGACGGCGGAAAAATTGAGAAACAGTTTCCTCGTTACCCTGCTGCGAAAGTCCAGCGCCCATTGCCGGCGCGACAAACCCCAAAGCCCCGAACAACGCCCGCAGTTTCCCCGGAAAACTCAGTAACTGAGACTGAATCATCGCCGGTGGAGTCATCGGCACCGGTTGCAGCTTTTTTTGCCAATACACAAAACGAGGCAATTTGCGATCGGCAAAAATCAACTCCTGCTTCAATCCCACATCCACAGCCAACTTCATCAATTCTGGCGTCGGCGAAAAACTGTTCGGGCCCTCCTCCCAGAGAAACCCCCCCGCTGTCACAGTGGTGATGTTCCCGCCCACACGTCCCTGACTCTCAGCGACTAAAATCTTCAGCGAGGATGGACTCGTTGCTTCCTTGTGAAGTGCGTGCGCCAAACTCAAACCGCTAATACCTGCACCCACAATCAAGGTATCTAATAGTTCCATATTACATAGAAAAATATCGCAATCTTTATGTTACATGGCTTTGCACGGCTTGCGTTCTTTGCCTCGCGTACTGCCAAACCGCTTTCAGATTAGCGAATTGGGAATTGGGAATCGGGAATTGGGAATCGGGAATTGGGAATTGGGAATCGGTAAGCTGTCGGGCATTTCTTAAGCATTTTTCTCGCAGGTTGTGGATTAACCTCTGCCCGTCTCCCCGTCTCCCCGTCTCTCCATCTCGCTTTTGTATCCGCTGGGTCTGCTTTAAAAAAAGAGCATCTGCTTTAATTAAGCTATATTCCCAAAAATACTATTTGTTTAAAATTTTTGTATTATAGGGAACAGCGCCGAAAATTGCACCGGGAAACGCAGCAGTACAGTGTCCAAAAAGATTTGACTGGGTTAAACTAACTTTAGGAAAATTGGAGAGCTTAAGCAAGTCAGCACCCCGCTCGGAAGAGATGGGGCTTTATGCCCTAATCAAAAGACATAGTTGACCAGCTATCGTCTTAACTGATTAGGTTATCAAAAATATGGGTGTAGCTCAAGCTGCTATGAGATAGCGGGTGAAATATTTGAAACGGTAATTGTTCCGTGGAAAGTAGATCGCAAAAGTACCAAGTGACCAAGTAGCCCTGTGTAGTAATAATCAATATTCAAGGCGGTTAAAACTGCCTGATGAGTGCTACCTCGATCGGTCTACTCACATCTTGCACCATTCTCGCTTAACAGGCTTTCCGGCTTGTTCCACAAAGATTTAATTTCTTGTGGGTTTGGCATCCTGCCCGCTCATAAAAGCTTATTGAAAATGGTGCAACATATGAGCCTAAAGACACGAGGTTTCCATAATACTAAGCTTTTCTCATGAAAAAATACCCATGCAGGAAGTTATCAACTCGTTTCAGTCTTTTTTCTCTAACTCTGTTGATGCTTTCCTAGAGTGCGATCGACAGCAAAAGTACCTATCGATAAATCCAGTCGCTGCTGCTTGGATGGGATTGGATCCGGCTGAAATAGTCAACAAAACTAATCAGGAATTATTAAAATTATATCCCAATAATGCTGCTGTTAAAAATATAATCTCGCAGATTGATTCTTGCCTGCAACAAGTATTTATTACCGGGGAAAAACGGCTGGCAATTCATGAGGTGACGACGGCAGACGGCGGGATTAAAATTTACGAAACTGCTTACACGCCAGCGGTGGATGCCTCTAGCAAGCAGATGCGGGTTTTGGGCGTCGGTAGAGATATCACCAGGCATTACCGCTGGCAGCAGCAGAAAACTCAACAGTTGCGCCGATCGAACCATTTACTGTGGTTGAATGCAGCTAACAGTCCCCTGGCAATGGTAGGCTGGGATGAAGATTTTCGGATAGTTCAATGGTCGAAACGCGCCGAAGAAATCTTTGGCTGGACATCCGATGATATGATGGGCAAGCAGTTCGGCGATTTAGATTTGGTTTGCGAGGAAGATAGAGAGACTGTAAGCGCGATCGAGCTTGAACTAGCCACTGGCAACGGCAATACTTCAATTAACCGCAACTATACTAAAAGCGGACAGGTAATTTGGTGTCGCTGGTTCAACTCGATTATTCGCAGCGGCGACACTTTTACTGTGCTTTCTTTGGTGGAAGATATCACCGATCGCAAACGGTTGGAAGCAGAAAAAGCCCAAGCTTCTCGCCTCACAGCAATGGTAGCCGATGTGGGTATTGCCCTCACCAGACACCCTCAAGATATCCTGCTTCCATGCTGCGAGGCACTGGTGCGAAATCTCGATGTCACTTCGGCGGAAATTTGGACTTTCAACACTCAACATAATGTTTGCCAATTGCAAGCAGTATCGGGAATATACAGCCGCACAGACGATCGCGCTAGCTTTATTGAAAGTAAGGTTAACTCGATCGCCAAACAGCAAAAACCAGAGTTTGACTGCGGATTTGAACTGAACAATTTTGGACTCCCAGAGGAAGAATCCCCGAAAGCAACAGAGGCGCAAAAGTCCGAAGTAGCCATTATCAACACCAGTCAAAAGCCGACAAATTGCCAAATTCCCAACCAAATTATAACCTTCGCCGGCTACCCTTTGATAGTCGAAGAACGGCTGGTGGGAGTCATGGTAATTATCAGCCGCCAGCCGCTGAGTGCACCTTTTCAGGAAACTTTAGCATCGGTTGCTGATGTCATCGCTTTAGGCATCGAACGCAAGCGTGCCGAAGCTGAATTACAATCAGCGAGAGGGTTCCTCAATTCCGTAGTAGAAAATCTGCCGGTGGGAGTTTTTGCTAAAGATGCTTCTTCGCTGAAATTTGTGCTGTGGAATAAAGCGGGAGAAACGATCGCAGGTGTTACCTCTGATGAGGCGATCGGCAAAAATGACTACGATATTTACCCCAAAGAACAAGCTGATGTTTTTACTGCTCAAGACAGGGAAATATTGACAGGCGATCGCAACCAATCTAATGTTAAAGACATAGCCGAAGAGCCGATCCAAACTCGCCACAAAGGTATGAGAATACTGCACACCCGCAAAGTGCCAATTCTCGACGCCGCAGGCCGTCCTCAGTACGTTTTGGGGATTACTGAAGATATTACCGAACGCAGGCAGGTAGACGAAAGCGTGCGCCTCTACGACCAAATTGTGGAGAATATGCAAATTGGTTTGTACGTCTACCATTTAGAAAATATAGACGATGATAGCACTCTCAGGGCGATCGCCTCCAATCCTGCAGCTACCCTATTTACCGGATTAGAAATGGCTGATGTTTTGGGAATGACAATCGACGAGATTTTTCCCCACCTGCGATCGAAAAACATTCCCCAAGCATTTGCTTCGGTAATTCGCACCCAGAAAGCCGTAGAACTTGAAGATATTGACTGCGATGAAGGGGGTCGAATAACTCGCGCTTTTTCTATTAAAGCTTTTCCATTACCCAACAACTGCGTCGGTGTTGCTTTTGAAAACATTACTGCTCGCAAGCGCCTAGAACTAGAACTGCAGGTAGCTTTGGAAAAAACCGAACGTTCCGAACAATTCCTGCGTACAGTTATAGACAAAACCAGCGACTGGATTTTTGCCAAAGACAAAAATTTTTGCTATATTTTGGTCAACAATAGTTTCGCTCGATCGATTGGTAAAACAGTCGAAGAAATCCTTAGCAAATCTGATTTAGACTTAGGGTTTTCAGTAGAGCTAGTGTTTGGAAATTCTGCCAAAAATATCCGAGGCTTCCGCACAGACGACTCTGCTGTACTGGCAGGCGAAATTATCCACAATCCCTGCGATATGGCTACTGTTGCAGACGGTTCAGTACATATTTTGGACACCCAAAAACTTCCCCTGCGCGACGCTGAAGGCAATGTATTTGCAGTGCTAGCTTTCGCTCACGATATTACAGAAAGACATGAATCGGAAGCAGCTTTGCGTAGAAGTGAATCAAGATTTAGGTCTTTGGTAGCTAATATTCCCGGAGTGGTTTATCGCTGGAAGTGCGATTTTTCGACTAATTTTATTAGCGATGCCGTTTACTTATTAACTGGCTACCATGCGGCAGATTTTATTTGGGTTTTGGACAGGAGAAGCCGGACTTTTGCTAGTATTATTTACCCGGAAGATTTGGCAAAAGTAGAAGAAACTATTCGGCAAGGCATAGAAAACAAAGAGTCTTATAACTTGGAATACCGCTTGCTCGCAGCAGACGGCACGGTTAAATGGGTTTGGGATAAGGGTTCTCCTGTGTTCGACGCAGAGGGAAACGTTTGCTATTTGGACGGGGTGATTTTTGATATTAGCGATCGGTACTACGCAGAGGAAGCATTGCGCCAAAAAACTTTAGAGTTAGAAGCTGTTTTTCGCGCTTTACCTGATTTGTATTTTCGACTAGATGCTGACGGTAAAATCGTGGATTATTTGTCAGGAACTTCCTCGGTTTTATACGTGCCTCCCGAACATTTTATTGGTCAACGAATGACAGACATATTGCCACACAATGTCGCCTGCCAATTTACCCAAGCAATCTTTGAAGTTTCCGAAACAAGAAATTCCATCGATATAGAATATTCGCTTTCCATGTCGGAAGGAGAAACAACTTATGAAGCCCGACTGTTGCCGTTTAATTCAGATCAGATTATTATTCTAGCTCGCAATATTACCAAGCGCAAACAAGCCGAAGCTCAATTAAAACATAAAAATCGCCAGCTAGAGCAAACATTGAAACAATTAGGCCGGACTCAAGCTCAACTAATTCAAGCGGAAAAAATGTCTGGTTTGGGACAGCTAGTGGCGGGAATTGCTCACGAAATCAATAATCCTGTTAGTTTTATTTACGGTAATATCACTTACGCTAGTGAGTATGCCAAAAACTTGCTGCAACTGTGCAGTTTGTACCAAGCACACTACCCGGAACCTGTGGCGGTTATCCAAGAATTGGCAGAAGAAATAGAACTGGAATTCATGAAAGAGGATTTCCCGCACCTGCTGAGCTCAATTCAAACCGGAGCAGATAGAATTCGCCAAATAGTTCTGTCTTTGCGTAACTTTTCGCGCCTGGAAGAATCCGATCTTAAGCGTGTTAATATTCACGAAGGAATAGACAGTGCTCTGTTGATTTTGCAACACAAGATTAAAGAAAATGGTAGAAATCGTCCTATTCAAATAGTTAAAGAATATGGGAAACTGCCGCAGATACAGTGCTACGTGGGACAGTTAAATCAAGTGTTTATGAATATTTTAAATAATGCTGTTGATGCTTTAGCAGATGTCAGGCAGCGGAAGTTGGAATTGTCTAGTTATTCGGAAGAGGAGCGGCAAGATTTTCCTAGTTTACCTTTAAGTTGCGCGGCATTGCCGTGGATTCGGATTCGCACGGAGTTGCTGGAGAACAATCGGGTGGCGATCGTAATTTCAGATAACGGGTATGGCATGGCAGAGCCTGTTAAGTGTCGGGTATTTGACCCGTTTTTTACTACTAAACCAGTAGGCAAAGGTACAGGTTTGGGACTGTCTATCTCCTATCAGATTGTGGTGGAAAGACACGGAGGGACGCTGCATTGCATTTCCGCGCCTGGAGAGGGAACTGAATTTGCGATCGAGATTCCAATTCGGCAGAGGTAATTAGTCATTGGTAATTGGTAGTTGCACCAGAAAAATGATAATCTAATTAAAGGTTCTAAAAGTCAGGAATATTAGCATGGTATACAAAAACATACATACTTCTAGTGCCGTTGCCAAACAAATTAAAGAAGAAGAAGATAATGATGATGATTCCTATGTTGACTATTTTTATGACGATCAGGGGGCTCCGCCGGGAACTCTCGACTTAGAACCCGATGCGCCGCCTCCGGAGATTGTATTAATTGACTATTGCGACACAGCAGCTACTCGCGCCCACTTGGCAAATCCTCAAAAAGCGGCTGCGTATTTAGATACAGCATCTGTTTCTTGGGTTGATATGTTGGGATTAGGAAACAAAGAAACTTGGCGGCAAATGGCCGAAGTATTTAATTTGCACGTAATGGCTCAGGAAGATGTAGTTAATGTTCCCCAGCGACCGAAAGTAGTAGACTATGAAGAACATCTTTTAATCATTGCTTGGATGGTGATGCTGCATCCAGAATCAGATACTTTTCATAAAGAACAAGTAAGTTTTATTTTGGGCAAGCATTACCTGCTAACTGTTCAGGAAGAACCGGACTATGATTGTTTTGAACCAGTGCGCGATCGCATTCGTAAAGGACAAGGAATGATTCGCAAACACGGCGCAGATTATCTGGCTTATACTCTGTTAGATTCGATTATAGATGGATTCTTCCCTGTATTAGAAGTTTACGGAGAGCGCATTGAAGAATTAGAGGATGAAGTGGTGGTGAACCCCACCCGCAAAACCCTGGAAAAAATCTATAAAATCCGGCGAGAATTGCTGACGCTGCGCCGCGCCATTTGGCCGCAGCGGGATGCAATTAATGTTTTGATTCGAGATAGTAGTGATTTGATTAGTCCAGAGGTGCGAATTTACCTGCGGGACTGTTACGATCACACGGTGCAGGTGATGGATATGGTGGAAACCTATCGAGAGTTGTCTTCTGGTTTGATGGATGTTTACTTGTCTTCGGTTGGTAATAAAATGAATGAAATCATGAAATTGCTGACGGTAATTTCGAGTATATTTATTCCTCTAACTTTTGTGGCGGGAGTATACGGGATGAATTTCAATACAGAGAAATCGCCCTTGAATATGCCGGAGCTGAATTGGTATTTTGGCTATCCGCTGTGTTGGGCTGTTATGGTAGGAATCGCATCTGGTTTAGTTTACTTTTTCTGGCGCCGCGGCTGGTTTGATAATTTTTCTACTATCAAAGATGACTCATTAAAGTAACCGAATTGAAGATTTGAGATTGGGTATTAAAGATTGAAGAATTCAAAATCCTGTTAGGTGAAAAGGTTTCCTGCCCCTAGTTGAATCCGTGCGATAAATCCTTGGATGATAATTGCCAACTTTTGTGCCCCCTGATTCATCCGTGAGTGATTTTAAGGGAGTTGCAGGGAAATTTACAGCATATTCCATATATGTGTAGTACAGAGAAACCGGGTTTCTTGAACAGAATCAGTTTAAAGGCTAGAACTGTAAAGAAACCCGGTTTCTGAGGTGTACTTCACAAACCTGGAATATGCTGTAATTGTTGGGCGGGCTTTCGGGCCCACCGTACAAGAGTTTGAATAAACACAAATGTTGCACCATTGTCAAGAACAGGCTTTCCGGCCTGTTCCACAATAAAATTCATCTCTTGTGGAACAGGCCGGAAAGCCTGTTCATAAAAAGCTTATTGACAATAGTGCCAGATGTGAGAGTAAACACAAATGTCCAAGTTAAGTGGGCGACAATTTAAAATATTCAATCTCAAATCCCAAATAGATTGACGAACGATCGCGTACAATAAATCTGGGGAAAAAGTAGGCGCAGGCGGTTGCGGATTAGCGAAAGCTTGTCTGAGGAAAGTCCGGGCTCCCGAAAAACCAAACTTGCTGGGTAACGCCCAGTGCGAGCGATCGTGAGGATAGTGCCACAGAAAGATACCGCCAATTAGTCATTAGTCAGCAGTCATTGGTCATTAGTAAGTAACTGAGGATTTTTGACTGGGAAGCAACAACTAATTTGGTAAGGGTGCAAAGGTGCGGTAAGAGCGCACCAGCAGCATCGAGAGGTGCTGGCTCGGTAAACCCCAGTTGGGAGCAAGGTCGGAGGGACTATGGTTGGTTTTTTACCAGTTCCGTTTTTTGGTACCGCTTGAGGCGTCTGGTAACAGGCGTCCCAGATAGATAACTGCCCTCGAAAACTGCTTGCAGTTGAGAGAACAGAACCCGGCTTATGTCCGACTTTTTCCTCCCCCCATTTAATTAAAACTACCGCTTGGGAATCAGGTCAACAAATCTTTTCGACCTGTTTTATGTTGGGAAAGGTGTGCACTGCACACCCGGAGGAAGATTTTGGGTAAGGTGCACCATAAGCACCCGGAGGAATATTTAGTCTTTCAACTAAATTTTTTTTATTAATATGAATCTGATACCTGTTAAAAAAAATAATGCAACTTTTGAAAAGCTCCAAACCCGGATAGTCATCCGTGATTCCCACTTCTAAAATCTAAAATCTAAAATCTAAAATCTAAAATGGTATGATTTATCCGGGTCGCCAAAAGCAACTTGAAACATTAATTGAAAAATTGGGACTGACGAAGAATGCTTCGATAAAATGGCATCTCGTCGATTTAGCTTTGACTCATGCGAGCGCGTCAGCTAAGGCGAATTACGAGCAACTAGAGTTTGTCGGGGATGCAGTAGTGCGGCTGGCTGCGTCGGAATTGTTGTTTGAGATTTATCCTGACTGTACAGTGGGAGAATTTGCTGCGATTCGATCGATCTTGGTGAGCGATCGCATTCTTGCTAAAATCGCTGAAAGTTACGGGTTCGATCGCTATTTAATTGTTTCCAGCAGCGCCGCTGCAGACAAAACAGGCGCTGAGCCCCGGCTGGCCGATGCTTTGGAAGCGGTACTGGCTGCGCTTTATTTGAGTACCCAAAGCTTAGAATTAATTCGCCCTTGGCTAGATTCTCACTTTCAACGCTTAGCGGCGGAAATCCGCAGCGATCCGGCTCGCCAAAACTACAAAGCTGCTCTCCAAGAGTTGACTCAAGGCAAATACAAAACTTTGCCTAAATATAGCGTGCAAGAAACTGGGACAGTGCAGGGCGGAGAGGATCGTTTTACCGCAGAAGTTCTCATTCAGGGAAAGTTGGTAGCAGAGGGAAAAGGTCGATCGATCAAAGCGGCCGAACAAGCAGCGGCTCAGGCAGCTTTCAATAAATTAGTTGGTAGTGAGTAGTCAGTTGACTGTTGACTGTTGACTGGTGTTATCAGTTATTGGTTATTTGTTAGGAGCGCGAATTAAATAACTTACAATTTTAATTGTTATTGTGGGATGGGCTCTTATAGCCCGTCCAAAAAGGATGGGCGTCCCGCCCATCCCACTTTCAAGAGTGGAAGTTATTTAATTCTCATTCCTTAGCTGATACCAATAACCAATAACCAATAACCAATAACTACTGCAAACAGTCAACAGTCAACAGTGATTTTTTTGAGTTAAAACATAGATAATAATAACAAAATATGCTAAAATTGCTGTGCGATTTTTGAACTTATAATTAATGAAAATCGGAATAGCTGTATTGGGTGCAGGCCGCTGGGGAGTTAACCTAATTCGCAACTTTCTCGAACATCCCAACAGCCAAGTTTTAGCGGTGGTAGACCCGAATCGAGATTCATTGGCTGCCGTTCAAAAACAGTTTAATCTTGATGCCTCGGTGATTCTAGCTACCGATTGGTCTCAAGTGCAAGCCTTGCCGGGACTGCAAGCTGTGGCGATCGCCACTCCAGCTTCCACACACTACACCCTCGCAGCAGCAGCGCTGAAACAAGGCTACCACGTCTTAGCAGAAAAACCCCTCGCCCTCAACCTGACTGAAGCAATAGAACTCTGTCAATTAGCCGAAAAACAGCAGCGGCAACTCTTCGTTGACCACACTTATCTGTTTCATCCAGCAGTCGATCGAGGCCAAAGAATTATTCAACAGCATCAACTTGGAAAATTGCGCTACGGTTACGCCCAGCGCACCCATTTTGAACCGGTGCGCCATGACGTTGATGCCCTTTGGGACTTGGCTATTCACGATATCGCTATTTTCAATACTTGGTTGGAACAAACGCCAATTGAAGTAAGGGCGATCGGCACTGTTTTTCCGAAGGAAGAGGGAAGTTCGGCAACGGATTCTGTAACGGATGTAACGGATGTAACGGATGTAATGGATGTCAAAAAGAAGGAAGAAGGAAGAAGAAATAGGGAAGAAGGAATAAATCAAGAAGCAGCAGAAATTGAAAATCAATTTTCTCCTTCACTGCTGACTACTAATCCTGCAGAAAAACTAGCAGATTTAGTTTGGGTAACGCTCACCTATCCCGACGGATTTCAAGCATTTATTCACCTGTGCTGGCTAAATCCCGACAAACAACGGCGCTTAACAGTTGTTGGCAGTTTGGGAACCTTGATTTTTGACGAAATGTCGCCAGAAACTCCCCTGATTGTGCAGCGTGGGAATCCAGATTGGGGAGGCGAAGAGAATAACTCTTTTGAAAGTGCGATCGCGCCGCAGCCAAAGAGCCTCAGACACCGCGAAGTGTTGAGTTTAGAACAAGTAGAACCGCTGAGGCGAGTGTGCGATCGCTTCCTCAATTCCGTGCAAACAAATACCCCCTGTCTTACCTCTTCGGGCACCGCCTCCGTCGAATTAATCCGCATTCTCAGCACTTTGAGCAAATCCCTCGAACTCGGCGGACAGCCCCTAATACCATTTTAGATTTGAGATTTTAGATGGGGAACATCACTCCTCAATTTTTAAAACTTCCCTTTTCCGTTACTAAGTCGGGGCTGTGAAAATAAAAACTTGACTGCTGATTGACAGGCAAAGAAATCATCACCGTAGTACCTTGATTCACGCCCGCGCTGTGCAGGGTAATGCTTCCGCTCATAGATTCCATTATCCTTCGCGAGATAGCCAAGCCCAAACCGTTACCGCCAAACTTGCGAGTTGTAGAACCATCAGCCATCACAAAAGGTTGAAACAATTTCTGCTGGTGCTCGGGATCGATACCAATTCCCGTATCTTTAATTGTCACCACCACCCAATCGCTTTGACCGCTGGGGCCCGTCGTACTTTCAGCACTGCCGTTAAAACTACCAGAATTAGTTCTCGACTCTAGTCGCACAGATATATTAATGCTGCCCGACTCTGTAAACTTAACCGCATTGCTCAAAACATTTAAAAACACCTGTTTTAGCTTCTCCGGATCGGCATGAACAATAATCGGATCGTGAGGAGCTGGCAAACTTAACTTCAAGCCTTTTTCCTCGATTGGACTCGCTTGCAAATCAATCGCGTCTTCAAGTACCTGAGTAATATCAACTACTTCTAACATCATGGAGAACGTGCCGGATTCTATTTTAGCAATGTCCAAAATATCATTAATAATATTGAGCAATTGCATTGACGAGTCGTGGGCCCGCTGTAAAAATTCCATTTCTTCATCTCGGTCATCGCAGTAGCCGTCCCGCACAATTTGAATAAAACCAATAATTCCGTTGAGCGGCGTTCTCAATTCGTGAGAAATATTCCCCAAAAATTCATTTTTTAATTGATTGGCAACTTGCGCTTCTTTGGTGGCGACTTCCAATTCTTTTGCCCAGGATCTAAGGCGCTGCACCATGCTGTTGAGTGCTTCTGATAGTTGATTGAATTCCCTAATTTGGAAATCTTGGGGCACTGTCTGCGACGCTTCTGTATCTACTTTCATCGCGTAGTCTCTCAGTTTTTCCACAGGACGCGCCAAGTCGCGAGACAGATATAAAGTGGCGATGATACTAGCAGCAACCAAACCTACAATTAAATTAAATAAAACTTGCTGAATTTCTTCCAAACCCGACAGAGCGTAATCTAAACGAGAGACAGCTAAAATAATCCACTTGCTGTTCTCCTGTGTAGTTGAAGGACTCGGGATAGCGGCGTATCCTGCTAGCAACTCTACACCATTTCTTTCAAAGGAAAATAGGTGGAGAAAAGCTGTTCCGCCGGCGATCGCCCTTCTGACAATACTTTTTAGTCGAGCGGCATCTGCCTCTTGGTCAATATTGCGGCCCACGCGATTGATATTCGGGTGCGCCAAAATCGTCCCATCTTGGTCGATCGCCACCGTATAGCCAGCTAAAGAACCCTTGGGAGCGCTGGTTTGGACAGGCAAGGCCGACTGCAAACTCAAAGCATAACTCAACTGCAGGGTATTGCCCCGACGAATGTAAACAGGAGCGCTCAACACCAAACTCGCTTGGCTATCGCGGCCTTCTTTACCCGCATCGGGAAAATCCTCAGCCCCCAAAGTCACATTCTGATCGTTTGCTGTCCCCTGTCGCTGCGGAGGTAAGGACAGACTGATGTAAACGCTCTTGTCGTCCAGCAGCGTTTGCTGCTGCTGTACGGGCGGCCAAAATTTTGCCGGCAACGACTGAATCGGCTGCTGCCCGCAAGTGCTTGCTATCACTTGATTTGTCTTTAAATTAGTCAATTGCAAGCAATCAACCTGCGCTGGCAACCGCTGCCCTAATTGGGCAATAAACTTTTGATAATCCTTCGGATCTACCGACTGCAACATCGAGCTTTCCGAAGCGCCGATCAGATTCGACTTCAGCGATTTCGCCCACTGTTCAATAGTGTCTGCTTTTCTGACTGCACTTTCTGTCAAGTTTTGACGAGCAGTTTCCAGAAGCGTCGAGCGTGCCTTGCGATAGGTAACATACTCCCCCACCAGTAGAACAGGTACGCTGAGCAACAAAATCCGCGACAGTAAAATACGGCGAAAGGAGGATTGACCTAACTTAACCATAGGAAATATCTAAATTAAGGTGCAACACCCAACAGCGACCATTAAAGTGAAATAAACCAGACCGAAAGCATGAATCTGTCTAGGGGGCTCTGCTGACTGGACAACACAGCTTCCGAACAACATTTAAACACAATTATAGAAGCCACTGTAATAATCTCGATTCTAAGTGTGTGGGGCCAAAGATGCTCAGCAATTTGTTTCGCAAATGCCTGTGATTTCGGTCACACTTCCCTTCTCAATTCTCGGAACGACTGGCATCCAATCGCCCAGGTGCCATTTTTTCAGGCTGCAAAAAGCGTCGGGTGGACATACCGCCGTTGCTTGAAGCTAGAATCGCATAGATGCACTCGCCCCCAATTAACAGGCAAAAAGTTCGGTTTCCGGCTAGTGTACAGAGATCATTCTTGTTCGATCGGACTTTTTCTTTCCCAATGCCTTCGAGAGGTTGGCCAGAGATGGGCGATGTGAGATTTGGCACCCTGTCAAAGATTTGTTTTGCCATCCGATTGATTCAGTGAAAATAATTCACCTGTCAAACAAAAAGAATGAGACGATCGAGCTGCCGATCGACTCTGACAACCGTAATGTGGGGAACCTTGGCCCAAACAGTGGACCCACGCTCGGTAAATTCGCGGTCTCGGCAATAATCTCCATAGCTTAATCGATGAAAAAAAACTTTACCAATTATACGTATTATTACACAAACAACCGTCCGAGATATCATCACGCATATTTGATATCTCCCCTTTTAGAAATGCTGGCGACACTTCAGCATACCAGCAAGACAAAACTCCGAGTTTTGGATCTCGGCTGCGGCAATGGCAGCCTCAGTCACGTTATCGCAGAGCACGGCTGCGAAGTTGTCGGCGTTGACACTTCAGCGGCCGGAATTGCCATCTCCCGTCAAAGTTTCCCCGATTGTCAGTTTATCCAAGCAGATATTTACGACCTCCCAGATATCGATATTCTGAACTCATTTGATGTTGTCTTAGCTATTGAAGTAATCGAACACTTGCTTTATCCTAAAGAACTAGCAAAAACTGCAAAAAGATGCCTCAATCCGGGAGGAAGACTAATTATTTCCACACCCTATCACGGCTATTTAAAAAATCTGGCTTTAGCGGTTTCTGGCAAACTAGATCAACATTTTACCGTGCTTTGGGATAACGGTCACATTAAATTTTTTTCAGTAGATACGCTGACCAAGTTATTAACATCTGAAGGATACACGGACATAAAATTTAAATTTGCTGGTCGGTGTCCCTATCTTTGGAAATCAATGTTATGCTCTAGTAAGTTTTCAGGTTGTCCTGAAAACTTATGAGTTGTGAGTTGTCAATAAATTAAGTTTCTTGACTAGACCACCAGGCATCATAAAAAGTAAAAAATAAGTTTCACTAAAAAACAAGTAAAATGACTGTTGGCGTTTGGATATTAGGCGATCAACTGTGGGAGAACCAAGCTGCTCTCAACCGCACAGATGATAAACCCTCCCTACCTATAATTTTAATTGAATCTTGGCAGCACGTTCAACAGCGGCGCTACCACCAACAAAAATTAGTATTAATTTGGTCGGCCATGCGGCACTTCGCTAAAGAATTGCGCGGCAGTGGATGGCAAGTTACTTACACAAAATCGGAGGACTTTGAAGCACCTCTCAAAGCTTGGATACAAGCTCACAACATCACCGAAGTGCGGGTAATGGCTCCGAACGATCGACCTTTTTTACAGCTCGTTCAAAACTTGCAACTCCCCTGTCCAATAACCATAATTCCCAACAATCAATTCCTCTGGACACAAACAGAATTCAAAGATTGGGCTTCAAGCCGCAAACGTTTGTTAATGGAAGACTTCTATCGAGCCAGCCGCCAGCGTTTTCAAGTTTTAATGGATAGCAGCAATAAACCTGTGGGAGGGAAGTGGAATTTTGACAAAGAAAATCGTCAGCCACCCAAAGGAAAACTGGATACACCGAAACCTCTCTGGTTTGAACCGGACGCCATAACTCAAGAAGTTATCGCACAAGTTAAATCTCTATCTTTCCCAACTTACGGAAACATTGAACCTTTTCGCTGGGCGGTTACACGAGAGCAAGCACTGCAAGTATTAGATAATTTCATCCAACAGTGTCTCCCCGCTTTTGGCCCTTATCAAGACGCGATGGTAACGGGGGAGGAAACAATGTGGCATTCCCTAATTTCTCCGTATCTCAATATTGGATTACTTCATCCTTTAGAAGTTATTCAAGCCGCCGAAACAGCCTACCTCGAAAAAAACTTAAATTTAAACGGCGTCGAAGGTTTTATCCGCCAAATTCTGGGCTGGCGAGAATACATTCGCGGTGTGTATTTTTACGTGGATGCTGATTATTTTGAAAAGAATTGGTTCAACCACACTCAGCCGCTGCCGGAGTTTTTTTGGGACGCTAGTAAAACAGATATGAACTGTTTGCGCCAAGTTTTAACTCAAGTCGAAGGCAGCGGTTACGCGCACCATATCCAGCGGTTGATGATTTTGAGCAATTTTGGTCTAATTGCGGGAATCTCGCCCCAGGAGCTAGAAAAATGGTTCCACAGTGCGTTTGTGGATGCCTACGACTGGGTAATGCAGACTAATGTGCTGGGCATGGGTTTGTTTGCTGACGGCGGTGTGTTGGCCTCGAAGCCCTATGCTGCTTCTGCCAATTACATCAATAAAATGAGCGATTATTGTCGGGGGTGCAAATTCGATCGCACTGTGCGATCGGGCGAAAACGCCTGTCCCTTCAACTTCTTCTACTGGGATTTCCTAGCGCGCCACCGGGACAAACTTCAGTCGATCGGTCGCATGAGCTTTATCTTAGCCAATCTCGACAAAATGCCGCCGGCAGAATTGGCAACCATCCGCCAAAAAGCAGCAGAGTGGCACTTAGTCAGTTGACTGTTGTCAGTTGTCAGTTGTCAGTTGTCAGTGGTTAATCCTTTGCAGTGGCTAATAACAAATAACCAATAACATTAATCAACAGTCAACAGTCAACAGTCAACAGTCAACAATGCCCCATGCCCCATGCCCCATGCCTCATGCCCCATGCCCTTTGCAATTCTTATTTTTTCCCTGACTTTTCCCTAAACATTCCACAGCGTTTCCACAGGCAAGTCTGAGGTTTTCCACAGATCCGACAAAGTTTTCCACAGAAATTAACGGCACGGTAGCATCTTGCTGCGGAATTGGGGATTTCCTTAACTTGCTGGCTAATTCCTCATAAACCCCCCAACACATAAAGATATGTAACAAAAAAATCCCTGAAAAGCTGATTATTTGGTAAACCTTTTTTTTATCTAAAGGACTTTGTAATATTTCGCAACATTGACAAACCCACCCCCCCATAGCGCACAATGATGCGACCGACCTAAAAAAAAGCGCTCTGATTTCGGCTGTGCCTGCACCTGTATCCGGCCGAAGGGGGGTTCTGTTTTCAATTTATTAGCGAGACTAAACAAAATGATCAACCCAACAGTCAGTATTTTTGCTGAAATTCCCGAAACGCTGCACGATTCTCTCAAAACTTACCTGGAAACCCATCCTGAATGGGATCTAGACCGAGTATTTTGCGCCGCCCTGTCGCTGTTTTTGTTGCAGAATGCCGATAGCGGTACGCCTGAAGCTTCGCGCAGTTATCGCCAAGCTGCGAGAGTTTATCTCGAAACTCTGTTTCAATCTCCTCAAGACTTGCACAGCAACAATGTAACTCCGTCCTCTTAAAGGATCAGGGGAGAGGGGGAGACGCGGTTTCTGGGAAGGATGTAACTTGACCGAGAGGGCCCGCACTGCATAGGTGGCAACTTCAGCTTAAAATCCCTGAGAACTATCGCTTATAGCTTAATGCCGAGCCCCATTGCATCTCCCTTAAGAAGCAGGGCTGTTTCATTCTCATGAAAATCAGGCTTTTGTAGGGGTAGTGCCCGTGCCGACCCCCTCCACGGACGAGGGAATCGGTGTTTCAAATATTGGGGCAACCACGGGGGATTGCCCCTACAAGAGAATGAAAAATCCCCCCGGACTATCAGGATGCCGGGGGGATAAGCTGCCTTAATCGTCAAACAGTAGACGGGTAGTACATAAGACGCGCTTGTTTACACGCATGGTGCTTATGGCTGAAGACTACATCATGCCCATGCCGCCCATGCCGCCCATGCCGCCCATGCCGCCCATGCCGCCCATGCCGCCCATGCCGCCCATGCCGCCCATGTCGCCCATGTCGCCACCGGCTTTTTTCTTCTCGGGTTTTTCGACAATCACAGCTTCAGTGGTCAACACCATGCCAGCAATGGAACCGGCATTTTGCAAAGCCGATCGCACTACCTTAGCCGGGTCAATAATCCCGGCGGCAATCATATCTTCGTACACGTCGGTGAGAGCGTTGTAGCCAACGTTGAACTCGCTCGCCCGCACTCGTTCGATGACGATCGAACCTTCAACGCCGGCATTATCAGCGATTTGACGCAAAGGTGATTCCAAAGCTTTCTTCACCAAGTCAGCGCCTACTTGTTCTTCGGTGTCTAAAGTATTTCTGATCGCATCTATTTTTGTAATCAGGTGAATTAGGGTCGTGCCACCTCCGGCAACGATACCTTCTTCCACAGCAGCTTTAGTAGCGTTCAGAGCGTCTTCAATACGCAGTTTACGGTCTTTGAGCTCGGTTTCGGTAGCTGCGCCGACTTTAATTACAGCGATGCCGCCGGCGAGTTTGGCGATGCGTTCGGTTAGCTTTTCCTTGTCGTAGTCGGAATCCGTCGCTTCTAGCTGTTTGCGGATTTGCTCGATCCGTTTTAGCACGTCAGCTTTGTGTTCGTCGCCAGCAACAATGATGGTGTTTTCTTTGTCGATCGTAATTTTGCGGGCGGTACCGAGCATTTCTAGGGTTGCGGTATCGATGCTGAGTCCGACTTCTTCAGAAATCAGTTGACCGCCGGTGAGTACGGCGATATCTTGAAGCATAGCTTTGCGTCGATCGCCAAAACCAGGAGATTTGGTTGCTGCGATGTTCAATACGCCGCGGGCTTTGTTGACTACCAGAGTTGCCAAAGCTTCGCCTTCAATATCTTCGGCGATAATTAGCAGCGGTTGACCTGTGCGGGCGATTTTTTCGAGAACTGGAATTAGTTCTTGAATTGAGCTAATTTTTTTGTCGGTAATCAGGATGCGAGCGTTTTCGTACTCAACTTCCATGCGATCGGTGTTAGTGACGAAATACGGAGAAAGATATCCGCGATCGTACTGCATCCCTTCGACCACTTCCAATTCCGTTGTCAGAGATTTCGACTCTTCTACAGTAATTACGCCGTCTTTCGTGACTTTTTCCATTGCTTGGGCAATCATGGCGCCGACTTCTTCGTCGTTACCGGCGGAGACAGTGGCGACCTGAGCAATGGCGCTTCCTTCGACGGGTTTGGCCAATTTCTCGATTTCCAGCACCAAGTGGGCGATCGTTTTTTCAATACCCCGGCGCAGCGCGACTGGGTTTGCGCCTGCTGCGACATTCTTCAAACCTTCGCGAATGAGGGATTGAGCGATAACCGTTGCGGTTGTTGTGCCGTCGCCTGCGATATCTTTAGTTTTGGAGGCGACTTCTTGAATTAAGCGAGCGCCAGCATTTTCCAGGGGGTCTTCGAGCTCGATATCCCTAGCAACGGTGATACCGTCGTTAACGATTTGGGGACTGCCGTATTTCTTTTCCAATAGGACATTCCGGCCTTTCGGGCCCAAGGTGATGCGGACAGCATCGGCGAGTTGATTGACGCCGCGTTCTAGTGCCCGGCGAGATTTGTCGCTAAATGCAACTATTTTTGTCATGTTTGTCTCCAATCGCTTACATTAGCAAATTTAGCACTCTCTGAGTCTGAGTGCTAAGTCGATCGATTTTTGATTGTAGCGCGCCTCAACCGTGTGGGGGATTGGGGGGGCGGATGGGAGATTTGGGCGATCGTTCCGGGTGGCTAAGGACAAGGCAATGCCGTGTCCCCACATATCTCGTGTCGCCACAGATATAATAATGTGGTTTGTTACATATCGATATAATCAGGTTTTGGTTCAGGCCTAAACCCAATTTTGATGGCGCGTTATCCCAAAGCAGATTTTTTATTAAAAATTTCTTAACTTGTGTTTTCGGTCATCTACCTTTCGATAGAGCTTCTATTATTTTTTCAGATTTCTACCTTCTATGGATCGTCAATTAAATAATTTCCCTTTTTTCTTGTGGGATGGGCGTCCCGCCCGTCCCCAATAGACGGGCGGGACGCCCATCCCACAACAGTCATGAAAAGTGGATTTTATTTAATTCTCATCCCTATAGCAACCGCCAAGACTATTAGCACGTTCTTAATTGCTGAAAACCTTGGGGAAGACTCCTTCTTCCTTCAGCATCCATCCGTTACATCCCGTACATTGCTCGTTGCCGAACCTTCTTCCTTTCCTCAATCAATCTCAAATTACGCACTAACAAATGGCTCGTTATTCTCGACTGCAAAAACTCGGCTCTTATATGCGCCCGCACTGGAAACCAACCTTCTGGGGCGTTTTTTCACTATTAGTTGTCAATGCTGTGGGCGTTTACATCCCCCTGCTGATTCGGAATTCAGTTGACACTCTGCAAGTGGCGACTAAATTTGACGAAGTTTTCAATTTCGTGGCACTAATTCTGATTCTCGCCTCAATCATGTGGGTGATTCGGATGGCGTCGCGGATTTTGCTGTTTGGCGTCGGGCGTCAAGTCGAATTTGACCTCAAACAGCAAATATTTAATCATTTATTAACATTAGAACCGTCTTATTTTGCAGCCAATACGGTAGGGGATTTAATTAACCGGGCTACTTCCGATTTAGACAATATTCGGCGCTTGGTGGGGTTTGCGGTGCTGAGTTTGGCGAATACGGCATTTGCCTATGCTTTGACTTTGCCGGTGATGCTGGGGATTAATGTAAGGCTGACACTGTTTGCGATCGCAGTTTATCCTTTAATGCTGGTTTTGGTACAGTTATTTAGCGACAAACTTCGCATCCAACAGTTAGCCGTGCAAGAGGAATTGTCGGCGATGAGCGATTTAATTCAGGAAGATATGAGCGGGATGTCCGTAATTAAAATCTACGCTCAAGAAGAAAACGAACGCCGAGCTTTTCGCAATTCCAATGCGAAGTTGCTATCAGCAAATTTGGAATTAGCAAAAACTAGAAACTTTATTTTTCCGCTGCTGGGCGGTTTGGCAAGCATTAGTTTGTTGGTGCTGCTTTCTGCTGGTGGCGGGGCAATTGCTAATGGTCAAATTAGCATTGGCGATTTTGTAGCGTTGCTGATTTATGTCGAGCGTTTGGTGTTTCCGACGGCGCTGTTGGGTTTCACAATTACTGCTTACCAGCGGGGAGAAGTGAGTGTCGATCGCATCGAATCAATTCTGACGGTGGAACCGCAAATTAAGGATGCTCTCGATGCAGTTGAACTTGCAACTCCAGTCAAAGGCGAAATTGCGGCTCGCCATCTAAATTATACTTATCCGGGCGCTAAGACACCCGCGCTTAAAGATGTTGATTTTACCATAAAACCGGGAGAAACTGTCGCAATTGTTGGGGCGATCGGCTCAGGAAAATCAACTTTAGCTAATGCGCTGCCACGCTTGCTAGATATCGATCCGGGCGAGTTATTTGTAGACGGACAGGATATTACCAAGGTAAAATTGACCGAATTGCGCGGGGCGATCGCCTACGTTCCGCAAGAAAGTTTTCTGTTCGGCACTACCATCAAGAATAACATCCGCTACGGAAACCCTTTAGCGGAACAGCCGGAGATTGAAGCGGCGGCCAAACAAGCACAAATTCACGCCGAAATCCTCAACTTTCCGCAGCAGTACAAAACAGTTGTCGGCGAGCGCGGCATTACTTTATCCGGTGGACAGCGGCAGCGGACAGCACTTGCTCGCGCTTTGTTAGTTGACGCCCCGGTGTTAATTTTGGATGACGCTCTTTCCAGTGTTGACAATCAAACTGCTACCGACATTTTGCGAAACTTGGCAACGGGAACCGATCGCAAAACAGTAATTTTTATCTCGCATCAAATGTCGGCGGCGGCTAGTGCCGATCGCATTTTTGTGATGGAGCAAGGAGAAATAGTTCAGAGTGGCACTCACCTTGAATTGGTAGGGCAAACAGGGCTTTATCAGTATTTGTGGAACCAGCAAAAATTAGAGGAATTGCTGCATTGACAAGTGACAGATACTTTGAGTGATCTAGAGTTAGACCCTAGATAAATAGGCAGGTGCAAATAAACTGGTCACGAGGAGGGCGGGTTTTGTCAGAATAAACTGGCTGCTAGCATAGCTCCCGGCTAAACCCGCCAGACCCATCTAATGTTTATTTGTAACCACCTACTTAACTATAGCAATCCTAAATCATTTGTGAATTTCTTACTCCCTCCCCTTAGTAAGGGGAGGGTGGGGGTGGGGTCAAAAATTTACGACTCCTGCGAGGATGGCTATAGGAAAGTTACTGTTAAAATTTCTCCCACTCGCTGCATCCCTAATCATAGGATTTTGGGGAGCAAGAATCCACCAAATTTATTGCCCCCCGATTTTAATTAGCTACATTACTGAAGGGAATTTCTTCTTGTTGCTGAAATAATTTAATCGATTGCAGACTATCTGAAGCAGCATCCCAAAGAATGAATTGGAAGCAGTCAGGAATATCGCGGATTGTCAGTGATTTTGAATTAGCAAGCAGGTGAATATTAGCATTGTGACAAGCCCGAAGATTATAGTTAGGTATTCGCTCAGAGAGATGATGAATATTGTGGTAAGCAATATCAGCAGAAAACCAATTGAGAATAGTCGGTAATTTTAGGTAACTACTGCCTTCAATTGCGCCAAGAATATAGTCCCAACCTTCGGCTTTATGAGCGTAGGAACCCTCAAAATTATGCTGAACAAAGAAAATACAGATAAATATTGCCGCCGAACAGGTCATGACAATTGAGTAAACACTCCAGAAAAAGCCAAACCCCAGTAAGTTGCTCAGATAAATCCAGCTACCAACAACACAAATATTGTTGAACAGTAAATCCCAAAATTCAGCCGTCGTATACCAATGTTTGGATTTATAAGAAGCAATGATTCCCGATAAACCTATGCCAAAATCTTGATTTAGACAAGCAAAAATATGTCGGATAAAACCCGTAGTTCCCAATATCAGTGCGAGTCTTGGTTTAATAATTAGATAGAAAAAACCACCGGGAAACAGCATCAATGGGTGTCGGAGTAACTGATACATCTTTTTACTAAATGGACTTAGCGCCGCAAATTTTTCGGTGGATATCAACGCCGAAGGGCCGCGGTACATATCCCAATTACCATTATGTTTGTGGTGATAAGCGTGCCCCCTCGACCAGGGGTACTGAGGAATCGCATTGATGATACCTAGCAGGAAACCCATAATGCGATTGACTTTTTTGGAACTAAAAAGAGAATAGTGTCCGCAATCGTGCATCAAAGAGAAACAACGTCCTGAAAAAAGTGTCATCAACACCATTATCGGCGGAAGAAGGAATACAGAAATGGCAGCAGCTTTAAATGCTAAAAACCATAAGCATATATAAGGAACCACTGTATTGAGTATTTGGCAACTAGCTTTCAAGTTGTTGCTCTTCATATAAGGAGCTAGCACAAAATCCGACTTTTTGATCGCGCTTTTCATTCAGTATGTTTATGGTGTGTGGATAAGTGCTTCGCTTAGCATCACAGTTGCGGGACAGCGGCGGATTTACCCCGGACTTTCCCCGTTTCTTCCCAAAGTTTTGTTGGAACCGATTTTTGCACATTTATGAGGTTATCACAACTCTGCTTTGTTTACAGAAAAAACTGTGAAGCCTGTCAACAGCCGAACAAATCGCTGCACCGGAAGGCATTAATATGATTGGTTGGTTGCAGGCTATTCAGTAATTTATGCCACTATTTTTGCTTGCATCGTCTGTGGCACACTTTATTGTACCGGGTTGTAGCCCAACTCGATCGCACGCTCAAAAGTTGGGCTACTGGCGAAAACTTTTTATGGGCGGGCGATAGGGGCGATCGACAAACCGCCCGCCCCGGAAACCAAAGCTGACACAACATCCAGAAGCGCAGAGGATTTTGGATCAACTCCTTGAGACGAGAATTTGAAGGACGATCGCAATTGGCTGCGTTTTTTGTGCTCGGAGATAGCTCGGATTTGCTACAATCTAATCGCACACGCGATTAGAAGGGATTATGACCGAACTATTAGATGAGGCGCTTTCTATTGAAATGGCGACTCGCATCAAAAGCAACCGTAAAAACTGCTTTGACAACGCCTGTAAAGCAGCGTTAGCCACCGAGGGCGCAATTTATGTTCAAGGCTTTTTAGCTGTGCCCGGAGTGCCATATAAACCCATCGAGTATAGCTGGATTGAACTCGACGAGCGAATTGTTGACCCAACATTTCCCCATCTCGGTTTCATCGCTCAAGACATTCATTACTTCCCAGTCCAGCGCTTCAGCGTCAAGAAACTCAAAGCAATCCTAGAAGAATCAAAAGAAGATTATCCTGAAGACGACCCGCTGCCGATTTATGGCAATCAACCTTATGAATATTACGGCGATTTGATGTTAGGCGGTAGCGATTACCAAAATGCTTACGATTTGGCTGCCGCTAAATGCAGGGAATTAAACCAACCCAAAAAACAGGATGCAAACTAATTGAGGACTTACAAAAAAATGGTTAGGCGCGCTACTTACAGCGGTACTTTAGCCACTGTTGTGTCGATTAATATACTTCATGATGACTTCCCAAATCTACAAACACGGCTTTTCCGTCTTCTGTAAAGTAGAAAATTACTCTTTCGTCACTCGGAGTTCATTGATGTTAGCGAAAAATTTCAGTTCACCTTTTTGTTGTTCAATCTGCGCTGACTTAAAGTTTTGATACATCTCTTCGCGACGTTCTTCCCGGAGATATTGCTTCAACAACAGTTGAAGCTCTTGCTTTTCGTCAGTAGAAAGATTCTTGATCGTCTCGACCACATCACTGAAAGTCATAACTTACAAAACCCTATTGTGCTGATTAGATTATAGCAAAAAATATCCTTTTGGTTGACTTTCGTTTCTCGTTATGCGGCTCTGCCTCGTCTTAAAAAAAGCAACAAATCTCACTATTTACCATTTTAAACCTTCCAAGATTCAGGAAATCTCGAATAATGAAAAGCAGCCAATAACGGATCTGATTTCTGATTCCCAATCAAATCAGCCAACAATTTAGCCGTCACCGGAGCCAATAAAATGCCGTTGCGGTAATGCCCCGTAGCCCATGTCAAATTCTCCCAAGCACTAGCACCCAAAATCGGCAATTCATCGGTCGTAGTCGGCCGAAATCCCCACCAAAACTCCAAAATCGGATAATTTTGTAATTCGGGATATAACTTAATCGCTCCTGCTAGCAAACTTTGGATTCCCGCAGGCGTATTTCCCGGCGTGAAATCCACATTTTCGCTAGTTGCGCCAATAATAATTCTGCCATCTTGACGTGGCACAATATAAATTCCCGTCCCGAATAGAACGGTTTGCAGGGGCTGGATAACTCCACAATCTTCTGGTACACATACTGACAGCATTTGTCCCTTTCTTGGAAAAACAGGAATATCCAATAATTTCTCAGACCAAGGGCCCGCAGCCAAAACATAACGGTCAGCTTGTAATTTTCCTGCCGTTGTTTCCACTCCAAAAACTCGGTTTTTCTGCCGAATGATTTCCTCTGCACTGCCTTGAATAATCTCAATCTGCAATTCTTTAGTTGCGGCCTGAAGCGTCCGAAATAAAGCGCGGTTGTCTACTTGAGCGTCGTCAGGATACCACCAACCGCCAATTACTTCTTGACCTAATCCAAACTGGTGCTGGCGAACAGTATCTCTGTCCAACCATTGATAATTAAGGTTGGCCAAAAGCGGCTTTTCTTGAGGCTCATTTTGACAAACTGGTGCGAGAATTCCCGATCGCCAATATCCCGTTTTCAATCCGGTAATGTCTTCTAGCTGTTCCACCCAGGCGGGATACAGTGCGCGGCTTTGCAAGCACAAATCTAGCATCGGACTGGGGGGAATTCGTTCGGCTTGCGGGGCAAGCATTCCAGCGGCAGCCCGGGTAGTCGGTTGTTTATAATCGGCGGTGAGAACCGCGACAGATGCACCTCGCAATTTCAGTTCTACTGCTAGCGAAAGGCCAATTATTCCGCCGCCAATAATCAGAATATCTTTAGATGAATTCATTAACTTTTATATGGACTGTCTGAGCTTTTTGACAATCAAGCATCTAGGATACAAGCCCCCGGATTCATCCGTGGAGAAATAAAAAAAAAACGTGTATCCGAGAAACTTGCCGAACGTATTTATCTCGCGCAAGTCAATGCTTCAATCGAAAATCTAAAATCTAAAATCTAAAATCGATTGACCTCTCGGCTTTCTGGAGGGTAAGGTGCGCTAAGCACACCTTACAGTTAGAATTATTATGCAAGTCTTACAGATTATCTGGCAAGGCGATCGTCCTATCAGCCTTTCTTAACAAAAAATCTATCCTTGGGGTTTCCAGACAGTTTCAGAACCCTGACCCCAGAAACCGTCATATTTTGTCACCTTAATATCGCCTAAAACCTTGGTTTGGCAGGACAAACGGCGGTTGGAGGCGGGAGAATGGGGAGGAACCGAAAGTCGGGCTTTTTCGCGCCACTGGGGCTCGGAAACTTCGCCCTCGACGGTGACGGCGCAGGTGCCGCAAGTGCCGAGGCCGTGGCAGTTGATGACTTTGGCATTGCCGTTGTAGAGATCGATGCCGTTTTTGAGCAAAACTTCACGGAGATTGGCTCCGCGATCGCACTCAAATGTTTTTCCTTGCGCTTGTACCTTGACCACAGCAATTTACCCCAGTTAGATTTATGTTAATTTTCCTATATATTATCGCATTAAATTCAAATAAATTCATCTAATATGGTAAGTGATATATTACCAATTTCTCGATCGCAATTTCCCATGACAAATCGGCTCTGGATCTACGATACCACGCTGCGAGACGGTGCTCAGTGTGAGGGACTCTCCTTATCTCTCGAAGACAAACTGCGAATTGCTCGACAGTTAGACAGTTTAGGAATTCCCTTTATTGAAGGCGGCTGGCCGGGGGCGAATCCTAAAGACGTACAATTTTTTTGGCGACTCAAAGAACAGCCCCTAACTCAAGCAGAAGTTGTAGCTTTTTGTTCGACTAGGCGGCCGGGAACTACGGCAGCTAATGATGAAATGTTGCAGGCTATTTTGTCCGCCGGTACTCGCTGGGTGACGCTGTTTGGCAAGTCGTGGGATTTGCACGTTATTGAAAGTTTGAAGACCACGCTAGAAGAAAATCTGGCGATGATTCGAGATACAATTGAATATTTTCGGAGTCAGGGAAGGCGCGTTATTTACGATGCCGAACACTGGTTTGACGGCTACAAAGACAATCGAGATTATGCTATTAAAACTTTAGAAGTAGCCGCCGCTGCCGGTGCAGAATGGCTGGTGCTTTGCGATACTAACGGCGGTACTTTGCCTCACGAAGTCAGTCAGGTTGTTCGCGAGGTGGCAGAAATAATAGAAAGTTGGGATATTTCTGAATCGGAAATTAACCCCCCCCAACCCCCCCTTATTAAGGGGGGGATAAAGTCTCAAATTCAACCCCTTATTAAGGGGGGGATAAAGTCTCAAGTTCAACCCCTTATTAAGGGGGGGATAAAGTCTCAAGTTCAACTGGGAATTCACACTCATAACGACTCTGGAGTTGCGGTTGCTAATGCTTTGGCTGCTGTGCAAGAAGGAGTGACGATGGTACAGGGAACTATAAACGGTTACGGCGAACGCTGCGGCAATGCCGATTTATGTTCCTTAATTCCTAATTTTCAACTAAAGTTGGGTCAGAATTGCATTGAAGACGAGCAATTAGTTAGATTAACTCAAGTAAGTCGCTCGATTAGTGAAATTGTCAATCTTGCTCCCGACGATCATGCTCCTTTTGTAGGCCTTTCGGCTTTTGCTCACAAAGGCGGAATTCATGTATCGGCGGTTGAGAAAAATCCGTTAACTTACGAACATTTGGAACCGGAAAAAATTGGCAACAGGCGGCGAATTGTGATTTCGGATCAAGCGGGTTTGAGCAATGTTTTGGCGAAGGCGCGCACTTTTGGCATGGATCTCGATCGCAAAAATCCTGCTTGCCGCCAAATTTTGGAAAAATTGAAAGATTTGGAAAGCCAGGGATATCAATTTGAGGGTGCAGAAGCTTCTTTTGAATTGTTAATGCGGGAGGCTTTGGGAAAGCGCAAGCGTTTATTTGAAATCAAAGGTTTTCAAGTTCACTGCGATAAAGGTAGGGAGGAAACAGTTAATTCTTTAGCAACCGTGAAGGTGACTGTTAACGGTCAAGATATTCTGGAATGCGCGGAAGGAAACGGGCCTGTTTCGGCACTTGATGCGGCTTTGCGGAAGGCTTTGCGGAATTTTTATCCGGCAATTACTGATTTTAACTTAACCGATTATAAGGTGCGAATTCTGGACGGATGTGCGGGAACTTCTGCTAAAACTCGCGTTTTGGCTGAGTTTAGCAATGGTCAAGACCGCTGGACGACTGTGGGGGTTTCTGGTAATATTTTGGATGCTTCTTATCAGGCGGTTGTTGAGGGTTTGGAGTATGGTTTGGTGTTGGGAGATAGGGAGGCGATCGTTTTAAATGTGTCGAGTTATTAGGTTAAGGGCGAAGATAAGTTGCCTGAATATTGATGTTTAAATAGATACCAAGGGGAGCCTCTCAATGAAAGCAGCCAAGCCAAAAATTGGAGTTTTGACGCAGGAGGAAAGAGTCAGAAGGAAGGAGCCAGAAGAACAATACGCTTGGGTTAAAACTATTTATTCCGGGCGAGATCCCCCTAAATCCCCCTTAAGAAGGGGAGTAGGGGTTGACTTTGAGTAATTTCTTGTCCCCCCCTTTTTAAGGGGGGCTAGGGGGGATCGAGCTTAACTGAACCGTAGTGGCCAGAAAAAGTGTTTTTACAAATATGAGATGCTCCCTACTTGTTCACGTCATTATTATTACCTTCCCCAACGATCGATCGCATTCCTTCGAGCGTAGCGGGAATGCTGCGCGGATCCATAAACATCACCTTGCTGCTGCCACTGCTGCCAATTTTTAGACCCATATCCAGATAGTTTTGAGCTAACAAAAATTGTAAAGCTTCGCGAGCATTGGGGTCATTTTGCAGAGTTTTGCCGATTATTTGCAAGGCCTCAGAAGTAGCTTGAGCTTTCAAAACCTGACTTTGGCGTTCTGCTTGAGCTTTCAGGACGATCGCCTTTTGTTGAGCTTCTGCTTCCAAAATAGTCGCTTTTTGGCGCGCTTCTGCATCCAGAACTTGCGCTTCTGCTTTACCTTTGGCGCTGTTAACTGCTGACTCGCGTTCTCCCTCGGATGTCAGAATTGCCGCCCGCTTGCGTCGATCGGCTGCCATCTGCAATTCCATCGATTCCTGTACAGTTTTAGAAGGGACAATATCGCGCAATTCTACCCGCGTCACTTTCACTCCCCAAGGATCTGTAACCAGATCTAAATCTCTGAGCAAGATTTCATTAATTTGAGAACGAGCAGTAAAGGTTTGTTCGAGATCCAGTTGACCCATTTCGGCGCGAATTTGAGTCAGCACCATATTTACCATTGCTGACTGGAGATTTTCTACTTTGTAACAAGCTTTTTCCAAGTCTACAATGCGCCAGTAAACCACAGCATCAACGGTGATGGAAACGTTATCGCGGGTAATACAAGCTTGCGGGGGAACATCTAAGACTTTTTCCCGAATGGTTTGCTCGTACACGACGCGATCGAGAAACGGCTTGACAAAATTCAAACCGGGTTCTAGTCTCCTGCCGCTGTATTTACCTAAAGTTTCCACCAGCGCTTCATTTCCCTGATTGATAATCTTGACGGAACCTGCGAGGGCTGAGCCGCCAAGTGCTAAAAATACAAGTAAAAAAAATTGTTCCACTGTCGCCTCCTATTAAATGTTGAGTGTTGAGTTTTGACTGTTAAATGTTGACTAAAGACTGATGACTAACTACTAATTGTCTGTGATTAATTACGCATTTTGTTTAAGAATGCAATAAATTTTCTGGCAAAACTATCAGAGTAGTGCCTTTCCGTCCGACGACAATTACGTTTTGGTTGGGGGGGATAGTGGCCTTCGTGTCTTCGCAGCGAGCTTGCCAAGAATTCCCCTCATAAATGACTCGGCCGGCTTCTCCGGGGGGAATTTCTGTTAAAGTTTTGGCTTCCTGAGAATCTGCGATCGCCCTTGCCGTGCCTTTTGGTATCAACCGCCGAGACAGCAGCACAAAAACGGTCGAAAATACCATCCAGAGGAAAATTTGTAAATTAACGTAAGGTAGAACTAGAGAGCATCCAGCTACGGCGAAGGCGCTCAGTCCCATCATAAAAGCGACAAAAGCAGTCGGGAGAAATAGCTCTGCCAAACAGAGCAAAGACCCAGCTATCAGCCAAAGGAGCGTCGGAGTCAAGATCATAAAAAGAATAGGTGATACTATTTAGATCTTAGATTGGAAATTTAAGATTTAAGAAATGCAAACAACTGACTCTGCAAGGGTTTGCCACTTGCAAGCCCTCAGACCGATTTTTCGCGCAGCGGTACCAGGTTGAGGCTTCCATCGTACTCCAAGTCAGAGTTTAGTAACTTAGATTACAATTTTAGCCGGTGCAGACTGGCAGAAACTACAATTTCTAGGGGCCCAAAGGCAGTTAAGAAATTGATAGGGCCTAAAATCAGTTTATTCTCAAGCTCATGAATTTGGGCTGGCGAATCATATATCTTCAGAATCTTTTTACACAAACTATTTCGATATGATCAGCAGTTTCTCCGAACCCATTTATTGCCCGAATCTTAGCTGTCCAGATCCCCGCAATACCTTTGGCCGCCAGCACTGTGCAGCGTGCGAAACGGATTTAATTTATCGCTATGTGTGGGTGGTGGGGCCAGCAGCCGAGGAAGTGCCGGCGGGTAAGGTAATAGCCGATCGATACTTTGTCATTGCACCGCAAATCTGGCTCGACAGCCGCCCAGCTTTGCCTCCAAGCGTCCCGGAACACCTGCCGGATACGATTATGCCTTACCTGCATTTGTATCCCCAACGGCTGCATACGCCGGAAGTATACGGTTATTGTTCCCTGGGGGAAGCACCCGAAGCGACAGAGGTGCTGTTGTTGGAAAATGTGCCCATCAATAATTTCGGTCGCCTGTATCCTTCTATTTTAGAAGCTTGGTCTGGGACAACCGGCGCGCGCCAAGTTTACTGGCTGTGGCAAATGCTCCAACTGTGGGGGCCGCTATCGGAACAGGGAGTCGCTTCGAGTTTGCTGGTACCGGAAAATTTGCGGGTGGAAGGTTGGCGGGTACGCCTGCTGGAACTGCACCGGGGCAATTTTGTACCGACGCTGCGGGATTTGGGAGATGTGTGGTCAGGTTTGGTGGAATCCGCGCAACCCGAGGTGCAGTCGAAACTCGGAGAGATTTGTCAGTTTATGCGCCGCAGCAGCATGAATTTCGACGCGATCGCCCTGGAACTAAACGATTTACTATTAGAACAAGCCGCTCAATTGCCTCTACACTTAGAAGTAGTCGGCATGACTGATACCGGGCCACAGCGCTCCCAAAATGAAGACAGTTGCTATCCGGTTGCTGCTGATTTTCAATTTAGCAAAACTTCAGGGGGCGAGAAATTAATTCCTTACTTAACAATGGTTTGCGACGGGGTTGGAGGCCACGAAGGAGGAGAAGTTGCCAGTCAATTAGCCGTCCAGTCCCTGAAAGCTTTAATCCAAAATTTGCTCGCAGAAATTGCTCAACAAGAAGAGTTGATGACGCCAACAATGGTGATCAAGCAACTCGAAGAAATAGTCCGAGTTGTGAATAATGTGATTTCTGCTCAAAATAACGAGCAGGGAAAAGAGTTGCGGCAGCGGATGGGGACGACTTTGGTGATGGCCCTCCAGTTGCCTCAAAAAGTGAAAAATTCCGAGGATTTGTCCTCGAATAACAGCCACGAACTTTATTTAGTCAATGTTGGAGACAGCCGCGCTTATTGGATTGGCAAAAATTACTGTCACCGGCTGACTGTGGACGACGACGTAGCCTCAAGGGAAGTCCAGCTAGGACATTGTTTGTACTGGGAGACTCAACTGCGATCCGATGCAGGAGCCCTGACTCAAGCTTTGGGAACGCGGGATGCCGATTTCCTGCGCCCGACGATTCAGCGATTTATTGTCGAAGAGGAAGGCTTACTGCTGCTGTGTTCCGACGGTTTGAGCGACAACGACTGGGTAGAGAAATCTTGGGAGAATTACGGCCCAGAGGTGCTTGAGGGCAAAATGTCTTTGGAAGCTGCGGTTCAGTCTTGGATTCGTCTCGCCAACGAGAAAAACGGTTATGACAACACCTCCGTGGTGGCCACTCACTGTCGGATGTCGCCGGAGAGATTGGTACTGTTTGATCCGGCGGTGGCGTCAGCGCCGGCGTCAGCGCCAGTGTCAGCCTCGGTGTCGCTGCCGCCTTCCCTCGTCGCTGCGTCCCTCCAGAAGTCCGGGAGGATTCCAGAATCTCAGCTTTCAGAATCGTCCAAACAGTTGTTGTACCCCGAAACTTCCCCCGCCCCGGAACCCGTTCAAAAACAGCGATCCAAGCTGCCACTGCCCCTACTGGCGGTGTTGGGGCTGATATTAGCCGGCGGCGGTTTAGGTTTGTGGGTGCAAAGCCGCCAAAGCCCCCAGCCAGAACCCGCACAAGTTCCCCCACCGCCGGAAACTCCTGCCCCGATTCCTTCGGAGACTCCCTCGCCAGGGGCCGAGAGTCCCTCGCCGTCGCCCGAATCGACTCCTGCGGAAATTCCGCCCCCCGATAGCGAGAGTCTCTCGCCGTCGCCGGAATCGACTCCTGCGGAAATTCCGCCCCCCGATAGCGAGAGTCTCTCGCCGTCGCCGGAATCGACTCCTGCGGAAAT